>ONUD01000149.1 GCA_900320925.1 uncultured Eubacteriales bacterium | reverse complement strand
GCCTGTGCTTCTTTTGCAACGTCACCGCAGGCGAATGTCCATGCATTGTCGCCGTGGTAGCCGCCGATATAGGCTCCGACATCAATACTGACGATGTCACCCTGTTTCAGGATGTGCTTTTTGCTGGGTATGCCGTGGATGACTACATCATTCACCGATATACAGGCACTGGCAGGAAAGCCCCCGTAGCCGAGAAAAGAGGGGGTTGCCCCCTGTTTCTCGATGGTACTGCGGACGATGCAGTCAAGCTCGTAGGTAGATACCCCCGGCTCCACTGCTTTTCCTGCCTCCTGCAACGCTTTCTGGGAGATTCTGCCCGCTTCCCGCATAGCTGCGAGTTCACGGGTAGTTTTCAGGATTACCATATTATGCCTCGACAGCCTTCAGGATCAAAGCCGTCGTATCTTCGATGGTAGCCTGTCCCTCCACCACGGAGAGCTTGCCCTGTTTCTCATAGTAGTCCTTGAGCGGCTCTGTCTCCTTGTGGTAAACCTCCAGACGAGCATTCACGGTATCGGGATGGTCATCCTTACGCTGAACAAGGGTGCCTGCACATCTGTCGCACACGCCGTCCACCTGAGGCTTTTTATACTCCACGTGGTAGCTTGCACCGCACTTCTCGCAGACACGGCGTCCGGACA
The DNA here is from genome assembly GCA_900320925.1 of uncultured Eubacteriales bacterium. GTDB lineage: Bacteria > Bacillota > Clostridia > Oscillospirales > Acutalibacteraceae > UBA1213. Next base: position 1,967 of record ONUD01000149.1, on the reverse strand, counting down.
TTCTCTTCACGATAGCCTCGTCCTTGACTTCGATATCCACGACCTTGTCAATGACGATACCCATTTTGTCCAGAGCCTCGGCCTGAGGGATGGTTCTGGGGAAGCCGTCAAGGATAAAGCCGTTCTGGCAGTCATCCTTGGCAAGTCTTTCCTTAATGATGCCGATCACGACTTCATCAGGAACGAGCTGACCTGCTTCCATGAAGGATTTGGCTTTCAGACCCATTTCAGTACCGCTTTTCAGTGCTTCACGGATAATATTGCCTGTTGAGATAGTAGGGATTTGTAAACGATCACAAATAACCTCTGCCTGCGTACCTTTGCCGGCACCGGGAGCTCCGAGTAATATAATGTTCATATGAATACTCCTTTCATCAGTCAAGGAATCCCTTGGAATGACGGATCATCATCTGAGATTCCAGCTGTCTGCCTGTTTCAAGTGCCACACCAACCAGAATGATAACGGAAGTTCCGCCCATCATGAGTCCCTTCATGCCCGTCACGTCCGAGAAAATCAGCGGAACGATGGCGATGAATGCAAGGAACAAAGCACCGATCAGTGTAATTTTCGACAGGATTTTTGCAATAAAATCCGAGGTTGGCTTACCCGGACGAATACCGGGGATTGTGCCATTATTCTGGCGGAGGTTGTTTGCCATTTCTATGGGGTTATACTGGATGGTCACATAGAAATAGGCAAAACCGATGATGAATACAAAATAGAGGATGGTATAAATCCAGCCGCCCATATCGAATGCATTGAAAAATCCCTTCCAGAAGTCGGGGATATTGTTCCATGCATCACCGGTCTTCTGAGCCGCTCCCATGAAGAGAAGGATCGTGGAAGGGATCGAGAGGATCGAACTGGCGAAGATGATGGGCATTACACCGGACAGACCTACCTTAATGGGCAGGTGTGTACTTTGACCGCCGTACATTTTTCTGCCGACCACACGCTTGGCGTACTGAATCGGGATACGGCGTTCTGCATCGTTCATAAAGACAATGACCCAGATAATAATCAGGAAGATGACTACAAAGATGCAGGAATAAATCACGAGGGAGATATTGCCTTCCAGACCGAGTTTGAAGTTTTCCCAAAGGGTACCGAACGTCACGGGCAGTCTGGCAATAATACCCACAAAGAGAAGAATGGAAATACCGTTGCCAATACCGTTCTGGTTAATCTGCTCACCGAGCCACATCATCAATGCCGTACCGGCGGTAAAGGCGAGAATGATGACAAGGGCGGTAAAGATTCCCTGGAACGTCCAGCCGTCATAGCTGACGATACGGGAACGCAGCAGCCAGATATAATAAGCCGTACCCTGAATGATACCGAGGATAACGGTAACATAACGGGTGATGGTAGCCATTTTCTTTCTGCCCTCCATACCCTATTTGGCAAGCCTTTCCAGCGGCGGAATTGCCACTGTCAAGAGCTGCATGATAATGGAGGAGTTGATGTACGGGGTGACGGACATGGCAAAGAGGGTCGCATTGGAGAAGGCACCTCCCGAGAACACATCGTAATATGCCAGCATATTCGAGCTGTCCTTCCAGCCCTCCGTCAAGCTCTTGAGTGCCTGCACATCCAGGAACGGCACGGGGATGACCGAGCCGATACGGAAAATCAGGATAATGAAGAGCGTAAACAGCATTTTTCTGCGGAGATCGGGAATCTTCCAGGCATTAGCGATTGTTTTGAACAAATCAAACCACCTCAGCCTTTCCTCCCGCAGCTTCGATCTTCTGCTTAGCAGACTCCGAGAAAGCGGCGACCTGCACGGTCAGCTTTTTCGTGAGAGAGCCGTTTCCGAGAATTTTGATACCATCGCAGGACTTCTTCACAATACCCTTGTCCATCAGTGTCTGAGCGGTCACGACCGTATCGTTGTCGAACACTTCCAGAGCAGCGACATTGACAGCAATGATTGTCTTGGCAAAGATATTATTGAAGCCTCTCT
>ONUD01000078.1 GCA_900320925.1 uncultured Eubacteriales bacterium | reverse complement strand
TATGACAAACGGCAGCTGACATGGTTTAAAAAGGATAAGGAGATTTTTTGGATAGAAGCAGACAGGTGTGGGGATGTGTTTGAGGAAGCCCGCAGGCACTTGTCGGCAACCTAAAGAAAAGAGGGGGAAAGCATGGCGAAAACCAAAGCGGAAAAATGGCAGATCCTGAAAAAAGTCATTATGGCAGCGGTGACACTGCTGATTATTTTGTATGTGCTGTATGTCATCGGACGTGCGGGATTTACACAGATAAAGACCGTCGGCGCTGCCAAAACAACCGTATATGAATCCATCAGTGTCAACGGTTATGTGGTTCGTGGAGAACAGTATGTGGAATACAAGGGCAACGGTGTCATTTCCTATGCTGTATCAGACGGCAGCAAGGTGTCAAAAGGAGAGGCAGTTGCCAATATCTTTTCGGATGCCGCTCTGCCGGGCAAACAGCAGCAGCTTGCCGACTTGGAAAGCAAGCTGGAAGCCCTCCGGCAGCTTGAAAAAAATATCGGTACCTTTTCTCAGACACCCGATGAAATTGACCGTTCGGTCAATAGTCTCCTCTTTCAGTGCAATATCGACATGGCCAACGGGGATACTGCCCATTCGGATAAGAATGTCCGCAGTATTCTTTATTATATCAACGAACGGCAGCTTGTGACAGGAAAGGTTAGCAGCTATGAGGAAAAAATCGGGGAACTGGAAAAAGAAATTGATTCCCTGAACCGAAGCAATGCCTCAATCCGCAAAAATGAACAGGTCAATGCTTCCTATGCAGGGTACTTTGTCAGCCATACCGACGGATATGAAAAATCCTTTTCCCTCAATGAACTGAACAAGCTGATGCCCGGTTCGCTCAGCAGCAGCAAGATCCAATCCAAGGAAGTTTCTAAAAATGTAATCGGTAAAATTGTCGATAAGGTATATTGGTACATCGTGTGCGATGTGAGTGCGGAGGATGCGATCAAGCTCAAAAATGCTTACTCCCTGAAAGTCAATATCCCTGTGGTGTCCAATCAGAATATCGTGGTGGAACTGGAATCCCTGAACCAGGAGGATAAATCCTCCGATGCGGTGGCGGTGCTGAAAGGAACCTATATGAACGGACAGATGGCAAGCATTCGCAATGAAAATATGTCCATTATTATTGATGACTATACGGGGATTTACGTTCCCAAGCAGGCCGTGCATGAAAAGACCATAACGGAAACGTCCGAGGAAAGCGGCAAGGAAGTGACCGTGGAAAAACAGGTCAAGGGCGTGTATGTGCAGAAGGGAACCGAAATTGTTTTCAGACAGATCGTGCCTATCTATGCGGGAGAGGATTATGTCATCAGTGATATTATCAGCAATCTGCCGGATGAGCAGGCTAAACAATATTTGCAGGTCTATGATAAGATTGTGACGGAAGGAGGCAATCTCTATGACGGAAAAATTGTCAGGCGAAGTTCTTGACAGTGTCAAGAGAAACTATGAGGAAATTACCGAAACCTTGCTCAGGGCAGCAGGCTCTCCCGATAAGGTCACACTGCTGGCTGCCACTAAAACCGTGGAGCCTGCCGTGATTAACTATGCCATTTCCCTGGGACTGCGGCATATCGGTGAAAATCGGGTGCAGGAACTGCTGTCCAAGTATGACGACTATGACCTTGCCCATTGTGACCTGCAATTTATCGGCCATCTCCAGACCAACAAGGTACGGCAGATTATCGGCAAGGTATCCATGATTCAGTCCGTGGACAGCGTGAAACTGGCAAAGGAAATCCATGCACAGTCCCAAAAACAGGGGCTGATCACCGATATCCTCCTTGAAGTGAATATCGGCAGAGAGGAAAATAAGTCCGGTGTCCTCACGGAACAACTGGACGAACTGCTGGAAACGGTGTCCGCCATGCCGCATCTCCGTGTCAGAGGGCTGATGACCATCCCGCCTTTGTGCGTGGAAAGCGGGCAGAATCGGAAATTTTTTGAAAAGATGTATCAATTATTTATTGACATTTCAGGGAAAACATTGGATAATGTATCTATGGATTATCTTTCGATGGGAATGTCTGATGACTATGAGGAGGCCGTGAAGTGCGGTGCCAATATGGTTCGCATCGGCTCACGTCTCTTCGGAAGAAGAATCTATCGCTGAAGAAATCGGGAGGAAACGATTATGCCACTTTTTGAAAAATGGATGGATAAACTCAAACAGCAGCCGGAGGAGGAAGAAGAGATGAATTACGAGGATTTTTACTCGGACGAGGAAGAAACCGCAGGCGGTGAACCGGAACAGCCTGCCGAAGAACAGGCTCAGCCCAGTGCGGAAGCAGAGGATCATACGGGAAGCAGAGAAATCCATATCCAGGACGGAGATAAAATGCATATCGTATTGTTCAGACCGGAAACCTTTGATAAAGATGTGACTGCCATGGCAGATCAATTCATCCAAAGAAATACCTTGCTCCTCAATATGGAACAGACCAACAAGGATATTGCCAAAAGAATCATTGACTTTCTGGGCGGCGTGGCCTATGCTCACAGCGGCAAGGTCAGTCGTGTGGCGGAAGATACCTATATCGTGATGCCCAGCAACGTGGAGCTTTCGGGAGCTGACTTGATGGACGAAGTGGAAAGTGACAATGTTTACTTCTGAGCGAAAGGAAGGATAAAATGCTGACACTGGAGGATATTGAAAATATCAGCTTCAGAGAATCACGCTTCGGAATGAGAAGCTATGTCTGTGAAGATGTGGACAGGTTTGTGGATGACGTGACCGAAAAAATCAAGGATCTGGAAGAAAAAAACCGTGCCTTGCAGGAAAAGATCGGCGTGCTTGAACAGAAACTGCAATCCCACGAGGAAAAAGCTGACAGTGTGCAGGATGCCATCATTACAGCCGAAATGACCGCAAAATCCCTTGTGAGAAATGCTACCACCAAGGTGGAAAAAATGATGACCGAGGCGGTCGAAAAGTCCGATAAGATTATTGAAAAAGCCGATAAGGAAGCAGATGACAAACTGTACCGCTCAACGGAAAAGGCAAGAATGATTCTGGATAATGCCCTTGCCACTTCTGCCGACTGCGTGGCGGAAAATAACCGTATGATCGAGGATCAGAAAATCTATATCACCATGCTTCAGGATGAAGCAACAAAGTTCAGGGAAACCTTGATGGAAATGTACCAAAACCATCTGGCACTCATTGAAAAACTCCCCGAAAGACAAAAATGTGAAGAATACCAAAAGGATATGAAGGAAAACTATCCGACAGAAGAGCCTGTGACAGCCGATGCCGTGGTGGAAAAACTGAAAGAACAGGCGGAAAATGCAGAAATCCCCAAACGGGACGAACGGCAGATTACCGTGGAAATGCCGGGTCAGAAAAAAGAGGAAGAACCTGCCGAAGAAGAGATTGTCTTTAATTCATCGGGTGTTTCCCAGAATATCAAGATTAATTTTATCAATGAAAATGATGCCGCCCAACAGGAATGAGCATCCCAATAAAGGAGAAAAGGAACCATGCCGCAGGATTATAACAGTACACTGAATCTGCCCAAAACGGACTTTCCGATGAGGGCAGGACTGCCTAAGTCTGAGCCTGAAACACTCAAACGCTGGCAGGAAAACCATGTCTATGAAAAACTCATGGAGAACAACAAGGGAAAGCCTCTGTATGTGCTTCATGACGGCCCGCCGTATGCCAACGGTGACATCCATCTCGGCCATGCCCTCAATAAAACCCTGAAAGACATTATCGTCCGTTATAAAAATATGACGGGCTTTCAGGCTCCCTATGTGCCGGGCTGGGATACCCACGGTCTGCCGACGGAACTCAAGGCAAGAAACAAGGCAGGAGTGGATAACTCTACGACTATTTCCGATGTGGAACTCAGAAAGATCTGCCGTGAATTTGCCGAAACCTACATCAACAGCCAGAGAGAACAGTTCCAGCGTCTGGGCGGTATCGGGGAATGGGATAACCCCTATATCACGTTGACCCATGACTTTGAAGCCAAGCAAATTGAGATTTTTGCCGATATGGCGTGCAAGGGCTATATCTACAGAGGATTGAAGCCTGTCTACTGGTGTCCCGACTGTGAAACCGCTCTGGCAGAGGCGGAGATTGAGTATGCCGAAGATCCCTGCCACTCAGTCTATGTGAAGTTCCGTGTTACGGACGATAAGGGAAAACTGGCAGCCATGGGAGCCGATGTCAAAAATACCTATTTTGTCATCTGGACAACCACCACATGGACATTGCCGGCCAACCTTGCTATCTGTGTGGGGCCGAGATTTCATTACAGTGTTATCAAGTGTGACGGAGAATACTATGTCATGGCAGAGGAACTGTATGTGGCTGCCATGGAAGCGGCAGGAAAAGAAAATTATGAAGTGATCGGTACGATTCAAGGTGCCGAACTGGAGTATATGAAAACACAGCACCCCTTCCTTGACAGAACCTCTCTGGTCATTGTGGGCGAACACGTCACGCTGGAAAGCGGTACAGGCTGCGTACATACCGCTCCGGGTCATGGTCTGGATGACTATGAGGTGTGCAGGAACTATCCCGAACTGCCTATTGTGGTGCCTGTGGATGCCCACGGCGTACTGACGGAGGAAGCAGGACAGTTTGCCGGTCTGCCTACCGAGAAAGCCAACAAGCCCATTGCCGAGTACCTTGACAAGACGGGCAGCCTGTTTGCCATAAAGAAAATTATCCACCAATATCCGCACTGCTGGAGATGTAAAAATCCTGTGCTATTCCGTGCGACCAGCCAATGGTTCTGCTCTGTGGATGCCTTTAAGGATCAGGCAGTGGATGCGATCAAGAAAATTCAGTGGCTCCCTGCATGGGGCGAGGACAGAATTACCTCCATGGTGCGTGAAAGAAAGGACTGGTGCATTTCCCGTCAGAGAAAATGGGGCGTGCCGATTCCCATCTTCTTCTGCAAGGACTGCGGGGAACCCATCATGGATAAAAATGCCATGCTTGCCGTGTCGGAGCTGTTTGCAAAGGAAGGCTCGGATGCATGGTATGCCAAGGATGCCGCTGACATCATTCCTGAGGGTATGACCTGCCCGCAATGCGGCTGTAAGGCATTTGACAAAGAAAAAGATATTATGGACGTCTGGTTCGATTCAGGCGTATCTCATGCCGCTGTATGCGAAGCAAGACCGTATCTGAAATGGCCTGCTGACCTCTATCTGGAGGGGGCTGACCAGTACAGAGGCTGGTTCCAGTCCTCTTTGCTGACCGCCATCGCCACCAAAGGACAGGCTCCTTACAAGGCGGTTGTCACACACGGCTGGGTCGTGGACGGCAAGGGTGAAAAAATGTCCAAGTCCATGGGCAACGGTCTGATGCCCAAAGTCATCTTCAACAAGTACGGTGCGGATATTCTGCGTCTGTGGGTGGCATCGTCCGACTACCATGACAATGTGCGTATCTCGGAGGATATCCTCAAACAGCTTTCCGAAGCTTACAGGAAAATCAGAAATACGGCAAGATATATTCTCGGCAATCTCAGTGACTTTGACCCCGATACCGACAAGGTGGCAGAAAGTGAACTCCTGCCGATTGACAAGTGGGCATTGTCCAAGCTAGATGCCCTGAACCGCAGGGTGCGTGACGGCTATGATAAATTTGACTTCCATCAGGTCTATCAGGCTATTTACAGCTTCTGTGTGGTGGATATGTCCAACTTCTACTTTGATGTACTCAAGGACAGACTCTATACCGAGAAAAAAGACGGTACACTCCGGCGTGCCGCTCAGACGGCAATCTATACTATTCTGGACGCTATGACCAGAATGGTTGCACCGATTCTGGCATACACTTCGGACGAAATCTGGCAGTATATGCCGCATGAAAGCGGTGTGAACAGTGAGAATGTGCTGTTCAATGAGATGCCTGCCCTGACGGGTATCACCCTTGATGACAGCTTTGCGGCCATGTGGGACAGAATCCACGAAACCAGAGATGTTGTCAAAAAGGCCATCGAGGTAGAGGTGAAGAACAAGACCCTCCGCCAGTCCATTGAAGCCAAGGTGACACTCAAGGCATCAGGAGAACAGCTTGCCTTCCTCAAGGAAGCTGAAAAAGAGCTTGCCAGTGCCTTTATCGTGTCCAAGGTGGAGCTGAAAGACGAACCGACAGACACGCTTGCCGTAGAGGTGGCACACGCTGACGGTGAAAAGTGTGAACGCTGCTGGATCTACAGCGACACGGTAGGACAGAATCCTGTTCATCCGACCTTGTGTGCAAGATGTGCCAGCGTACTTGAATAATGACAAAGGGGAAACCAAAAAAATCTTTTCGGTTTCCCCTTTTTTATGGAGAGGTGTTTTGTTTGATATTGGGAATCATTCTGGGGATTTCAGCCGTGCTGGCCGTCATTGACCAGATTATCAAATATTTTGTCCTGCGGGATCTGGCTCCCGTTGGAAGTGTCAGTGTGATAGACAATGTGCTTTCACTGGTCTATGTGGAAAACAGGGGCATTGCCTTTGGGATGTTCCAGAACATGACATGGTTATTTTCTGTTTTCACGGTCGTTCTGATAGGGGTATTTCTTTATCTGATTATCAGGAAAAAGCTGACGGGCAAATTGTTCTATCTTTCCTCCATGCTGATTATCGGGGGCGGTGTCGGCAATCTGATTGACCGTATGTTCAGGGGGTATGTGGTAGATTATCTTGCTCTGTCATTTTCCCGCCTGTATGCAATTTTGCCGACTACTGCGTGACGATTGGAGCAGTATTGTTTGCGGTTGTGATTCTGATGGGGGAACGTCATGCATGAACAGAGTTTTTGTGTGGCGGAACCCTATCATCTTGCCCGCATTGATAAATTTTTGGCAGAGGTCGGCTGTGACCTGACACGTTCCGGCGTGCAAAAGTTGATTGAAGAGGGGAATGTGCTGGTCAATGGCCGTGTGCCGTCCAAGAATCATAAGCTCAAAGCAGGCGATGAGGTGACGGTACAAATTCCCGAACCGGTTGCCTATGAAGCGGCGGCTGAAAATATCCCGCTGGACATCGTGTATGAGGACAGTGATTTGCTGGTGGTGAACAAGCCGAGGGGCATGGTCGTGCATCCTGCGGCGGGCAACTATACAGGCACACTGGTCAATGCCCTGCTGTACCACTGCGGTGACAGCCTGTCAGGAATCAACGGTGTCATGCGTCCGGGTATCGTGCATCGTATTGACAAGGATACCAGCGGTCTGCTGATTGTGGCAAAGAATGACTTTGCCCACCGCCTGCTTGCCGAGCAAATCAAGGAACACAGTTTTACACGCAAATATCAGGCGGTGGTCTGCGGCAATCTCAGGAATGATGAGGGAACGGTCAATGCTCCCATCGGCAGGCACCCGACTGACCGTAAAAAAATGGCAGTGACGGTCAAAAATGCCCGTCCTGCCGTAACGCATTACAAAGTATTGGCACGATACACCGGCTATACCCACGTGGAACTGACACTCGAAACGGGGCGTACCCATCAGATTCGTGTGCATATGGCATCGCTTGGTCATCCCGTGGCAGGCGACCCTGTTTATGGCGGCAAAAAATACCTTGCCTCTCTGCATGGCCAGTGCCTTCATGCCTATTATATTTCTTTTGTTCATCCCCGCACGGGGCAGACGCTGACACTCTCGGCACCCCTGCCCGATTACTTTACCCATTTTTTACAGACACTGCACTAAGAAAAATGCATGGCATTGAATACGGTCTGATACTTGTCCTTGTCACTCGGACGGCAGGTCAGGACAATTTGCCGATAGCCGCTGTCAGTGGTCTTGATACACTGGAACGTATAAAGCTCATGCATGGACTGGTCATAGGTGGTGTGCCGCAGAATGATTTCATTGTTACCGTTAACGGAGGATTCTGCATAGGGGTAGGTTTCATAGAGGTAAAAAAGCATTTCCTCATCGGTCACGGCATTGTCCTTCACGCTTTCAATCAGCAGGGTGGCAGTGCCGTTTTCATTTTGCAGATAAATGCCGTTTTTGGGGTGATAGCTGTCGTTGGGAAGATAAAATTCATCGCTGAAAATGACAGACACGGTACCGTCCGTATATTTCAGCTTGCCTTTGGAATAGGTGGTCAGACCTTTGGGAAATGCCACATAGGAGGAAACAGATTCCTCCGTACTGCTTTCCTGCACGGTCAGGGAACTTTCCTGCATTTGCTCCTGTTCACTGCACCCCGACAACAGCATGACAGCAAGAAGGATTCCTACAAGCAATCGTTTCATGGTAGTCACCCCTGCCGTCTGGAGCGGTGTACACGGGAGTGTGAAGAGGATTTTTGATGGCCTCGGGGCAGTGTTCGGGGGGCATGGGAGCGTTTTTGGCGTTCTTCAAAAAGACGGGTTTTCACAGGCTTGCCGCATACCTTGGCACCATACATCATATCCACTACTTCATCTGCCGATGAGGACGGAACTGCCACCACGGAATAGTCATCATAGATTTCGATTTTGCCAATATCCGAACCGTGGAGCATACTGCGTTCCGTGATAGAAGCGACTAAATGATTCGGGGCAACACGGCTGGCTCTGCCGATGTCCAGCACGATTTTGCTGAATTGACCGCCGGCATGGCGATACTGTTTTCGTTCCTGCACGATGTCTTGGATATTGACTTCCGTGTCAGAAAAGTGCATTTGCAGTGCGGCAGCGGCAATGTCAAACAGGGAGTGTCCTTTTTCCAGCAGGGAATTGACCATATCGGTATACGGCGGTGCAATGCCGCTGTCAAGAGCCTGTTCCACAAGCCGGGCATTGCTTTCATGGAGGCGGGCATGAATGTCGGCATTGGTGGGAACGGGAATTTCACTGACCGAAGATTTCACGGTACGGGCGATTTCTTTCATGGCAATGACCTGTTTTCTGCCGCTGCAAATGGTGATGGAAGTACCTTTTTTGCCGATACGTCCCGTTCTGCCAATCCTGTGTACATAGTACTCATTATTTTGCGGAATGTCATAGTTGAACACGATTTCTACGTCGTTGACATCAATGCCTCTTGCGGCGACATCAGTGGCAACAAGGATAGAGGTGGAGCCATAGCGGAATTTGTCCATGACGGCAGTGCGTTGGGACTGTTTCAGGTCACCGTGCAGGGCTTCTGCATTGAAGCCGCTTTTCCGCAGATCCTCTGACAGTTCGTCTACCATTTTCTTTGTGTTGCAGAATACCATGGCGAGTGACGGACGATAATAATGAAGCAGCAGCTTCAAGGCATCGCTTTTTCTGCCCATCGGAACGTCTACATAATTTTGTACGATATTGTCCACGGTCACTTGCTTCTGATTGATTTGCACAAGCTGTGGGTCAGTCTGAAATTCTTCGGTGATTGCCATAATGGACGGGGGCATGGTTGCCGAAAATAATATAGTCTGACGGTCTTGGGGAGTTTCCCGCAGGATCGTTTCCATATCCTCTTTGAATCCCATGCTCAGCATTTCGTCCGCTTCGTCCAGTACGACCATCTTTACATTGTCGAGTTTGAGTGTCCTTCGCCGCATATGATCCATGATTCTGCCGGGGGTGCCAATGACGATATTGGCACGTTTCAGACGGGTGATTTGCCTGTCCATTGCCGCACCGCCGTAGACTTCCACAGGACGGATACCGCCCGCATATTTTGTCAGCCGCTTGATTTCTTCACTGCACTGTACTGCTAATTCCCTTGTGGGACACATAATCAGTACCTGTACGGTATTTTTGGAGTCATCCGTGTCAATTTTTTCAACCGCAGGAATGGCAAATGCCATGGTTTTGCCGGTACCCGTCTGGGAGCGTCCGATGACATCGGCACCGCTGCGAATCAATGGGATTGCCTGTGCTTGAATAGGGGTGGGCTGTTCAAAACCCATCTCCTCAATGGCACGCTGTATTTTCGGGAGGAGTTCCAACTCCTCAAAGCGTTCAATCTTCATTCTTTCCCTCTTTCCGTATATCATAACCTTAATATCTTATCAGATAATGATTGAAATGTCAAATGATTCATGCTATAATGGAGAAAATGATAGTGGGGTGATACCAATGGACAGAAATCATAAAATTGTCAAGCTGAAACTGGATATTATTTTCAAGCGGATGTTCGGTGATGCAAAGAACGAGAAAATTATCATTGCATTCCTGTCAGACCTGCTGGAAATTCCAAGAGAACGAATCAAAAAAATTACGATTGAAAATGTGGAACTGGTACCCGAATACATGGAACAAAAATTCAGCCGTTTGGACTTGAAAATGTATCTGGATGACAGTGTCGTGAATATCGAACTGCAAGTGAATCGAGAACCGTATTTCAATGACAGAACATTGTTTTACTGGTCGAAGATATACAGTGACGAGTTAAAAGCCGGAGAAGAATACGGAGAACTGCGGCAGACCATTTGCATCAATATCATCAACTTCAATCAATTTGCGTGTGAGGACTACCACTCTCATTTCAAGGTCATGGAAACCGAAAGACATGAGGTATTGTCCGATAAATTTGCTATCCACTTTTTTGAACTCAGGAAAATCAAGAATGCATCGAAAAAAAAGCCAATGGAAGATTGG
>ONUD01000100.1 GCA_900320925.1 uncultured Eubacteriales bacterium | reverse complement strand
TGTGGGCAGTGTACGGTCTGAACGGGGCAAGAGGATTCTGGGACGGCTTCTGGCAGATATATGTTATCATGATGATGGAAGGGCTGTTCGACAGGCTTTTCATTGACTGGTACTGGGTCGGCAAAACCAAAGCTTGGGTAATTGCCGGTACAGAAGAATTGATGCCGTACATTTACGGAAAAACACTTGCCGTCAAATGGATAGGCACGATAGTTGGTTCCCCCGTCATAGCGGCGGCATTATCGGGAATCATAATGTGTCTGGTAAGGTGATTGGCTGATGAGTACCATGTTCATAGCGGAGATGACAGAATGTGGCATTGTACTACTGCTGACAGCGACAGTGGTGGTGTCCACGGTGAAGCTTGTCAGGACAATCCAAAGGCATACTTTATGGAAAAAGCCCGTTATTTTTCATACTGTCAGTATTCTTTGCTTGTGCAGTGCAGTATTATTTGCCGTGTCACACGGAACCTACTGGAAATACAACGACTGGTTTGTGTTGGAAAACCATGTCAACGCTGTCATCGAGCGGTACGGACAACGGGCCTGTCATGCCCGATTATCTGCCGTATTATTATGACATATACTATAATGAAAACGGCATTGTTGAGCGGGTAGAAACAGGTGCGGCGAAAGGAGGATAATATGTGCATGACAATAGCCGTTCAGGGTATCAGAAAAAATCATTCTGACGGAACACTCGGAACGTTCTGGACAAAGGGCGGAAAAATATTGATTGACGGTGACTGCATTACGCTGCATTATCTTGGCACACTGGCGGTTTTCCACCGAAAGAACCTGCACTATTATCGTGACACACAGGAAGAACTGCTGCTCAAAAGAATTTTACGCCTATACGATGAAGAACAGGATTTTTCCGTGATCATGTATCCGTCAGCGTTTGAGCAATGGAGGAAATATGCTGAGTGACGAGTTGAAAAAACGACTGTTGAAACAAACAGCAGATGGAAAACCTGACAAAATTTTATTTTTAAGTGAGGAGAATTGTGATGAAACATAAAGTCTTGTATACCGTATTGACCGTGGTGCTGACCATCGGACTGTATAACCTGTTTGAGTACCTCTACCAGACTTTTATCAGCCATCAGTCTTATCATTTTGAGGTTCTTGTACCGCTCGTGACAGGCTTGACAGTCAGTATTGTAACACTGCTGCTCAACAAAACGAAAAAGTGACTCATGCGTAGAAAAGACAGGGAAGTAACAGAACCGAAAAGACTACAGGAAATCATGGAACAGTGCCATGTATGCCGTATCGGTTTTTATGACCAGGGAGAGGTGTACATTGTACCGATGAACTTTGGCTATGAGGTGCAGAACGGCGTATATACCTTGTATTTCCACGGTGCCAAGGCAGGCAGGAAACTGGCATTGGTCAAAAGCTGTCCGAAAGTCGGCTTTGAAATGGATACGGGGTATGAACTGCTCCGTGCCGATACCGCCTGCGGTCACTCCGCACGTTACCAAAGTATTGTCGGCAATGGAATCTTGTCCGTTGTGGAAGATACCACAGAACAATTGCATGGTTTGCAGTTGCTGATGGCACACGAAACAGGCAATCTGCATTGGAAATTTTCCAAAGAAATGCTGAGTGCTGTCACCGTCCTGCGTTTGACGGTCACGGCACTCAGCGGCAAGGAACATTGATTGTATCAGGGGGAATGTTGGAATGATGAAGATACCTTTTTCACCGCCCGATATTACGGATGCGGAAATTGATGAAGTGGTGGACACCCTCCAGAGCGGCTGGATTACCACAGGTCCCAAAACGAAAAAATTCGAGAATATGATCACCAAATTCTGCATGAGTGATAGAACGGTATGCCTGAGTTCCTGCACGGCGGCACTGGAAATGACCTTACGGGTGCTGGGCGTCAAAAGAGGCGATGAAGTTATCGTCCCTGCCTACACCTACACCGCTACAGCAAGTGCCGTGTGCCATGTGGGGGCAACACCGATTTTAATCGACTGTATGCCGAAATCCGTGCAGATGGATTACGAAAAGCTGCCCTATCTGATTACCTCCAAAACCAAAGTGATTATTCCGGTGGATATAGGCGGTGTTCCCTGTGACTATGACAAAATCTTTGAAGTGGCAGAGAAACAGCGTTCCCTGTTCGTACCGTCAGGACCCTTGCAGGAAGCATTCGGACGTGTCATCGTTCTGGCAGATGCCGCCCACTCCATCGGTGCCAAAAGAAGCTTGCAGAGAACCGGTGCTTTGGCAGACTTCACGGCGTTTTCCTTCCATGCTGTCAAAAATCTGACGACAGGCGAGGGCGGTGCCGTGACGTGGAAGAAACATCCCGGTATTGACAGCGACTCCCTCTATCAGCAATATATGCTGCTGTCCCTGCACGGGCAGTCAAAGGATGCCCTTGCCAAAACACAGCTCGGTGCATGGGAGTATGATATTATCGGCACCTACTTCAAGTGCAACATGACGGACATCACTGCCGCTATCGGAATTGCCCAACTGCAAAGACTTCCCGAGATGCTGAAACGGCGGAAAAAAATCGTGGACTTCTATAATCGGGAGCTGGCAAACCAGAGTGTATCGGTATTGCAGCACTATTCCGAAAAGGAAAAATGGCTGTCAAGCTGTCATTTGTACCTTGTCAAACTGCTGTGGCAGGACGAGGAATACCGCAACAGTGTTATCGAAAAAATGGCAAGCTACGGTGTTGCCACCAATGTGCATTACAAGCCGCTGCCGATGTTCACGGCTTATCAGCGGATGGGGTATCGGATAGATGATTTCCCGAATGCTTTTGAGATGTACAAGAATGAAATCACCCTGCCGCTGTACTCCAAAATGACCGATGACCAGGCACAATATGTGATGGAAAGCTTCAAGCGGGCGACAAGGGAGTAATTTGACAATCGGTATAGTAATGCAGGAGGATTTCCTGATAGGAAGCTCCCTGCTGAGCCATGTACTCTGCCCCGTACTGGCTCATGCCGACACCATGCCCATAGCCGTGTACCGTGAACACAAACTTCTTGCCATCGTATGCCACATCAAAGACGGCACTCCTCAGCCCTAACCATTCCCTCAGTTTGACACCGCTGAGAGCATGACCCCCGAATTTCACCGTCAGTACTGTTCCTGACGGTGTTTTTTGCACATCGGAAAGCCATGTTCCGGCATCGCCTTTCAG
>ONUD01000176.1 GCA_900320925.1 uncultured Eubacteriales bacterium | reverse complement strand
TCAAAGAGGGCTTTAAAAATATCTGGGTCAACCGCATGATGTCACTGGCTTCTGTTATTGTACTGGTGTCATGCCTCATTATTACGGGAGCGGCTTCCCTCATTTCCGTCAACATGACTGCCATGATTGCCAAAATCGGTGACGATAATCAGATTACCGTCTATCTTGACTATGAACTCAGTGACCTTGCTTCCATCAAGCTTGGCTCTCAGCTCGGCAAAATCAAAAACATAGAAACCTATCGGTTTTACTCCAGAAATGAAGCTATCAAGCAGTATAAAGAAGTGCTGGGGAGCGTCTATGAAAGTATGCAGGATGACGGCAATCCGTTCGGCAATGCCTACAAGGTGAAATTCAAAGACCTCTCCCAATACAAACAGACTGTGGCACAAATCCAAAAAATAGAAGGTGTCAGTTCGGTCAGCGACAGAAGCGATATTGCAGGCAAGCTGACAAAGCTGAATTATTTTGTGACCATCGTGGGTTCCTGGGTCGTGCTGGTGCTGGCAGTGGTCACGCTCTTCATCATTTCCAATACCATCAAAATGACCATGTACTCCCGACGGCATGAAATCAGCATCATGAAATCCGTGGGAGCCACCAATGCCTTTATCCGTGTGCCGTTCATCATTGAAGCCATGGTGATAGGGCTGCTTTCGGGACTGCTGGCATCCGCCGTTATCGGCAGTGTCTATAATCCTGTACGCAGTGCAGCGGCAAGTGTAGTGGGATTTATCAAGGACTCTACTTTTACCATGGAGGAAATCATCGTTCCCACTGTCATTGTCATGTCTGCCATCGGTGTCCTCATCGGCATTCTCGGCGGCTTTATTTCTATCACACGCTACCTGAGAAAAGAGGGAGGCGATATTTTTGGCTGGTAAAATGAAAAAATGGCTTTCCCTGACGGCCGCATTGACACTGGCTTTTTCTGTTGCCACCGTGCAGAGGACATTGGCTTTTGATGTGGAGGAGAACTCCCGTGAACGGCAGGAAATTGCCGATGAAAATGCCCGCATACGGCAGGAAATTGCCGAAAACAAACAAACACTTGCCGAAAAAAAGGAATACAGCAAGCAACTCCAAAAGCAAATACAGGAGCTGAGTCAGAAAATCCGTCAAAGCAATGAAACCATCAAAACCCTCAATACACAAATCAAGGAAAAGCAGGCTCAGATTGAGGAAAAGTTAGCGGAAATTGCCGACAGACTGGAACTGCTTCGGACAAGGTTGAGGACAGTCTACATGGCAGGGGATACCTCTTCTCTGGAAATTATCCTCGGTGCCAAGAGCTTCTCTGATTTTATTGACAAAGCCGAAATGATGAAAAACATCTCGGACTATGATTCCAATCTTATCAACAGCCTGCAAAAAAAGATGGACATTATCAGCGAGGAACAAAAAAAGCTGAGAAAAGACAAAGAAGCCGTGGAACAGGAGAAAGCCTCTCTGGAAGAAAATAAACAGAAAATCAATGACCTTTCCCAAGAAAATGAAGCTCTCATGGAGGAACTGTCAGAATCTAATAAGCAGCTTCAGGAGGATGTCAAACAAAATGAAGAACGGCAGAAAGTTCTTGAGGAAGCTCTTGACCGATACAATAAGGAAATGGCCGAGAAAGCCCGTCAGGAACGTATTGCCCGTATGCTCGAACAGCAGAAGCAGTACCGCAGCGGTGACCCTGAGATACTCGTGTCACCTGAGGGAGAGGAATATGTCTGGCCGTGTCCGGGATATACGTATCTGACCGCTCTGTTTGATGAAGAACGTTACTATGGCATCCACGGTGCCATTGACATTGCAGGTTCCGGCATTTATGGAGCCAACGTCATTGCCTGTGCGGCAGGAACGGTCTTTTCCATCAATACCACCTGTCCCCATGACTACGGCAAGGCGGACAGCTGCGGGTGTGGGGGAGGATACGGCAATTACATCATGATTGACCACGGCAACGGGAAAATTTCCATCTATGCCCATCTGTCAGGACTCGTCGTGGAGGTGGGGCAGGAGGTACAGGCAGGGCAGGTCATTGGCTATGTCGGTACAACCGGCTATTCTACAGGCCCTCACCTGCATTTTGAAACTCGCTATGACGGAATCCGTTATGACCCGCTTCTGGAATATGAATAAAACAACAAGCCGATGTTTCATCGGCTTGTTGTTTTCTGTGTCAGGATAATTTTGTTCACACGCTGATCCTCGACATCCTGTACGGTAATGGTCAGGTCACGGTATGTAAAGCTGTCTTGTCGGTGGGGAATATCACCGATTTGCTCAATGACCCATCCGCCGACCGATTTGCTGTCGGTTTCTATGTACTTACTGTCCTTGTCCAGCAAGTCCAGAAGCTCGCTGATATTCATATCTCCCGTAATTTCATACTGATTGTCATGCAGCTTTCGGTATTTGCTTTCTGCTTCCTCGTCCTCGTCCCAAATATCGCCGACCAACTGTTCGAGCAGATCCTCCATGGTAACAATGCCCAGTGTACCGCCGTAATCATCCGTGACAACGGCAATATGCAGGTGCTTGTACTTGAAATCTGCCAGCAGTGCCGAAAGCTTCTTGGAACGGTAGATGAAATAGGCAGGCTGTATCAGTTGCTGCAAATCGGGGGAATCCTGTTTGAGAAGCTGTTCCAGATAATCTCTTGTATGGAGGATACCGATGATATTGTCAATATTCCCCTTGTATACAGGAATCCTTGAATAACGCTCTGCCAAAATCACTTCCTTGACTGCCGCAGGCTCCTCCTCTATGTCGATGGCAGTCATATCGACTCTCGGTGTCAGGATATCATAAGCCGTCTTTTCATCGAACTCAAGGGCAGACTGCACCAAATCACTTTCCTGCTCTTCCAGAACCCCCTGTTCTTCAATGCTTTCTACAATATATTTCAATTCATCTTCGGTAACGGTAGGTGTTTTGTCCTTGTTTTTGCTAGCAAACTTCTTGACAACACCGTTCAGCTTCAACAGCAGAAAGGTAACGGGTGTCAGCAGTACCATGAGGATATATAAAACCGCCGCAGCATCCATGCACATTTTTTCACTGTTTTCTATGGCGATATTTTTCGGCAGGACTTCCCCGAAAATCAGCACAATCACGGTCAGTACCACCGTACTGGCAAGTGTACCGTTCGCTTCTCCCAGAAATGACACGAACAGAATGGTTGCCAAAGAGGAAGCGGCAATATTGACAATATTATTCCCTACCAGCAGGGTTGCCAGTGCTTTCTCGTAGCTTTCTGCAATTTCATACGCTTTTTTTGCCTTTTTGCTGCCGTTATCCGCATAGCTTTTCAGTCGGATTTTACTGACAGACGAATAGGCCGTTTCTGTCGATGAAAAGAATGCTGAACACATCACCAGCAAAATGATGATACCGGCAATCAGCCATGGATCCAAAAATATCACTCCGTTTTTTTCATAATACCTCTATTATAGCGGATATTTTTACGTTATAATTCTAAAACGGAATTATGTTCGGATTTTGATGACCTCCAATGACTGCGGCTGCATGATAAGGCTTTCCTTTTCTGCACACGCCTTTCCAATAGTGAACACAGGCTCTCCCTTGAAAGCACAGGGAGCCGTCTGCACCTTATCGGTAGGATTGACGGCAATCAGGAATTTGCCTCTTCTGAAAATAAACGGATAGGTGTTTTCTTTGGCATACACCACTTCAAATGCTCCGTCAGCCTGCAAGTCCTCATTGTCATGACGCAGAGCGATGGCTTTTTTCAAGGTGTTCAGGATAGAATCAGGGTCACTCATCTGTGCTTCCACCGTGACGGCATCGGGGGACGTGTCAACAGGCAGATACAGATCCTGTGCAGGAGCTGAAGAAAAT
>ONUD01000098.1 GCA_900320925.1 uncultured Eubacteriales bacterium | reverse complement strand
TATCAAAAACAACGATGTTCGTTTTGGCAAGTGTTTCAAGATAATTGGAGCCTTTCACCAGTATGCCCGCCTTGCCGGCACCGCCGATTCCTGCAAAAAAGCTCAGCGGGATACTGATGACCAAGGCACACGGACAGCTGATGACAAGGAAGGTCAATGCCCTGTAAATCCAAACCGCCCACTCCCCTGTCAAAACAGAGGGAATGATGGCAAGTGTCAATGCACCGAATACGACAGCAGGGGTATAGATTCTGGCAAACTTTGCAATAAAACTTTCCGATTTTGATTTTTTAGAGCTGGCATTTTCCACTAAATCCAGTATCTTGGACACCGTGGATTCTCCAAATTCTCTGGTTGTTTTGATTTTCAGCAGACCTGTCAGGTTGATACAGCCGCTGATGACATCATCGCCTGCCATGACATTTCTCGGCATACTTTCACCCGTCAATGCTCCGGTATCCAGTGCCGACTCTCCCTCCACGACCACGCCGTCAATCGGCACTTTTTCTCCTGCCTGCACGACAATGACCGTACCAACCCCCACTTCATCGGGGTCAACCTGTTCCAGCTCTCCCCCCTCTGTTTCAATATTGGCATAATCGGGGCGAATGTCCATCAGGGCGGCAATATTCTTTCTGCTTTTCCCGACGGCATAGCTCTGGAACCACTCCCCGATCTGGTAAAACAGCATGACGGCAACGGCTTCCATAAAATCGCCGTTTTCCCATATTCCGACACCTATCGCACCGACAGTTGCTACTGCCATGAGGAAACATTCATCGAACGGCTGCAAATTTTTGATACCCTTCCCTGCTTTGATGAGTATGTCATACCCCACAATCAGATACGGCACCATATAGCAAGCCAGTTTCAGCCATTTATTTTCCATCGGGACAAACAGCAGCACCACCATCAGAATGGCTGCCACAAGGATTCTTGTCAGGTTTTTCTTTTGTTTCTTCGTCATACAGACACCACCCTGCCCCGTTATTTCAGGTAGATTTCACAGTCGTCCTCCACTTTTTTGCAGTTTTTCAGGACACGCTGCATTACTTCTTTCGGGTCATAGCCGTCCTCAAATTCTACGCTCATTTTCAGTGTCATGAAATTCACCACGGCATCCTTGACACCTTCTGTCTTTTTGGCAGCGGTCTCCATTTTGTTGGCACAGTTCGCACAGTCTACTTCGATTTTGTAAGTTTTTTTCATCGTAATTTCCCCTTTCAACCATTAAACATTTATTTAATCGTTAAATAGATTATACTACATTCTTCTTTGTCTGTCAATGCCTTTTTCCAATTTTGTTTCGGATAAATCTTGACTTTTGGCACAAAAAGCGGTATTTTTATATAGTGCAATAAACAATAAGGGGATATTGAAATGCTTACATTGGATAAAGTCTATCATGCATCCTATATCTTAAAGGATGTGATCAGACCGACAGACATGATCAAAGCAACCAATCTGGCAGATGAGTTTGAACTGTATCTCAAAACGGAAAACTTGCAGGTCACGGGTGCTTTCAAGGCAAGAGGAGCCTACTACAAGATCTCTCAGCTCACAGAAGAAGAACGTGCCAAGGGTGTCATTGCCTGCTCGGCGGGCAACCATGCACAAGGAGTGGCATTAGCGGCTGCCAAGTACGGTATCAAGGCACTGATTTGTATGCCGAACTCCGCCCCCATCTCCAAGGTGGAAGCAACCAAAAGCTACGGGGCAGAAATCTGTCTGGTAGAGGGTACCTATGATGATGCCCATGACAAGGCCGTGGAACTCCAACAACAAACAGGTGCTACTTTTATCCACCCGTTTGACGATGAACTGGTCATTGCAGGACAGGGTACGATTGGGCTGGAAATTCTGGAGCAGCTGCCCGATGTCGATGCCATCATCGTTCCCATCGGCGGCGGCGGACTGATCAGCGGTGTGGCCTATGCCGTGAAGTCGCTGAATCCCAAAATCAAAATATACGGCGTACAGTCGGCAGGAGCACCCTCCATGTACCTCTCCATGGCACATCAGCAAATTGAAACTCTGCCCGGTGTCAACACCTTTGCCGACGGTATTGCCGTCAAAACACCTGGCGAGCTGACCTTTGACATTTGCAGCCACTATGTGGACGAAATCATGACTGTCACCGATGATGAAATAGCAACCGCTATCCTCTCCCTGATTGAAAAGCAGAAGCTCATCTCAGAAGGAGCCGGTGCCGTATCGGTCGCTGCGGCATTGTTCGACAAGTTCCCGCTCAAGGGCAAAAAGGTATGCTGTCTGGTATCGGGCGGCAACATTGATGTGACCATCCTTTCAAGAGTCATTGACAGAGGTCTGCAAAAAACCGGCAGACTGGCAGAATTTACCGTTGCCCTCACCGACAAGCCCGGTGAACTGCAAAGTGTTGCCAAAATCATCTCAAAATTGGGAGCCAATGTCGTTGCCGTCAGCCATGACAGAGCCGACCTGAATACCGACATCAATTCCTGTTACCTGCGTCTGTCGCTCGAAACCCGCAACCACGAGCATATCCAGAAAATCAAGGACGAGCTTTCCAGACACGGCTATAAAATCGTTCAGTAAAGAAAGGAAGTTTTTACCATGGCAGAAATCATCTATACCAAAAACGCCCCCGATGCAATCGGCCCTTATTCACAGGCAATCAAAACCAGCGGTCTTGTCTTTACATCGGGACAAATCGCCATCAACCCCGCCACAGGCAATGTGGAATCTGACACCATCGAGGGACAGACCGAACAGGTCATGCAGAATCTGAAACATCTTCTGGAAGCTGCCGGTTCCTCTCTGGAACAGGCTGTTAAGACTGTCTGCTTTCTGGCAGACATGAATGACTTTGCCGCTTTCAATGCCATCTACGGCAAGTACTTTACCGGCAAGCCTGCCCGTTCCTGTGTTGCCGTCAAGACACTGCCTAAAAATGTTCTCTGTGAAGTGGAAGTCATCGCAGAAACCAAGTAAGATGTCCATTGATAAAAAAAGAACACTGAAATTTCTGCTTTCCGTTGGCATGGTGACAGTGATGGTATTGTTGTCGGAGCTGCTGCACGAGAAAGAGATGATTTTTCCCGAAACGGCCGCCCTGGTCATCGGAGCATGGGCAGCACCTAAGCAGTCTTGGGAAACCAATCGGGAAAAAATGTTCATGTCGATGATCCTCTCGGCAGGGATAGGCTTCTATATGTCTGCCTATCTGGAAGCAGCTATTTATTTGAAATTAGTGGTAGGACTGACCATCTGCATTGCCATCGTGCTGGTTTCACGGACAACCATGCTGCCCGTTATTTCCGCCTGTGTGTTGCCGATCTTGATGGAGGTGGACAACATTGTCTACCCCATCTCGGTGGTCGTTCTGACCGCAGGCGTCATTGTTGTGCAGTGGTTCCTGGAAAAAAAACATCTGAAACCAAGACACCGTTATGTTCCGTTGGAATACGATGTTATGGCAGAGGTCAAACGGTGGCTGTATGTACTGGTCATCATCTCACTGTTGGCATGGGGAGCATTGGCAGGCGGTATGAAATTTGTCATTGCACCGCCGCTGATTGTCCTGTTCAGTGAAATGACCTATGCTGACAGCCCTGCCCAAAAGAAGCCTGTCAAAATTTTTCTCCTGACGGCACTGGCAGCCTTTCTGGGTACATATGCAAGACTGCTGCTGTGTGTATTCCTGCCCCTGCCGATGGCATTGGCGGCAGCGGCAGCATTTGTATGTCTGCTCCTTTTCATGGCAATACTACAGCTATATGTTCCTCCTGTCGGGGCCATTGCCATTCTGCCGTTTTTGATTCCCCGCAGTACACTGATGATGTATCCTGTGCAGGTGATGGCAGGCAGTGCCTTGCTCATCCTGCTTGCCATGCTGTTCGGAAGGAGGAAGCACATTCATGAACTATTGCTACGAATGCGGCACAAAACTGGAGAAACGGAACTTGGAGAATGAGGGCATGATCCCCTACTGTCCGTCATGCGGTCAGTACCGTTTTCCCATCTTCTCCACTGCCGTGAGTATGATTGTCGAAAATCCTGCCCATACCAAAATTCTGCTCATCCAGCAGTATGGAACCCACAACAATGTCCTTGTGGCAGGCTATATCAATCAAGGAGAAAATGCCGAAGCCGCCGTGATTCGTGAAGTCATGGAGGAAACGGGGCTGAAAGTCACCTCCCTGCACTTCAACAAGACAGAGTATTTCAAGCGTACCAATACTCTCATGCTGAACTACTCCTGCACAGTGGAAAGGGAATCCCTCGACCAACTCAATACCCGTGAAGTTGATGCGGCACAGTGGTTCACGCATGAACAAGCCCGTCAGCATATCATGAAGAACAGTTTAGCCGAACGCTTTCTGCTCCATTATCTCAACAGTTGACAAAAACCGTCAGACAGTTTCCTGCCTGACGGTTTTTTTATTTCGCAACGATGTTCACAAGCTTGCCTTTGACGTAGAATTCCTTGATAATCGTTTTTCCATCCAGTTGGGCGGCAATTTTTCCGCTTGCCTTGGCAAGGGCAAGTGCCTCCTGCTGGTCAACATCAACGGGAACGATGAGTTTATCCCTGAGCTTGCCATTAATCTGCACGGCAATCTCCACGGTATCCTCCACGCACTTGCTTTCATCATAGGAGGGCCACTCTGCCACAGAAACAAATCCCTTGCCGAGCTGTTTTTCATGCCATACTTCCTCAGCGGCATGGGGGGCAAACAGGCTGATGAGCTTGGTAAAAATCGCCAGTTCCTGTCTAGTCACGCTTCCGGTTGCATAGATGTCATTGATAAGGGACATCAAAGCGGCAATAGCGGTGTTGAATTTCAGATTTTCGACATCCTCCCCTACTTTTTTGACAGTCTTGTGGAAAGCGGCTTCCAGAGCGGGACGAATCCCGTTTTCATCGGTCATGAGGTCGGCCAGTCCCACAAAGCGTTCAATAAAGCGGCGGCAGCCCTTGATACTGCTGGAATTCCACGGAGCGGCGTTTTCAAAATCGCCGATAAACATCTCAAACAGACGCATAGTATCTGCGCCGTAG
>ONUD01000148.1 GCA_900320925.1 uncultured Eubacteriales bacterium | reverse complement strand
TCGACCTTGAAATGTCCTTTGTGGACATGGAGGACGTTTTGCAGATTGGCGAGGGCTACATCAAACGGGTATTCAAAGAGGTCATGGATATCGATATCCCCACCCCGTTCCCACGATATACTTATAATGAGGTGATGGAGCGTTTCGGCTCCGACAAGCCCGATACCCGTTTCGGCATGGAATTGTTTGACCTGTCCGAAGAAGTGAAACATACAGAGTTTGCCGTATTCAAGAATGCCCTTGCCGGCGGCGGAAGCGTCAGGGGCATTACAGCGAAAAATGCCGTCAAGACTTATACCCGCAAGGAAATTGACAAGCTGACGGAATTTGTCAAAGGAATCGGTGCAAAAGGACTGGCATGGATTCGCTGGACAGAGGACAGTCTTTCCTCCAGCTTTGCCAAGTTCATGACCGAGGAGGAAATGCAGGCAATCCTCACCAAGGCAGGGGCGGAAAAAGGTGATGTGGTACTGATTGTGGCAGACGTTGATGACAGTACGGTGCTTTCCACATTGGGGGCCGTGCGTACCGAGTGTGCCAAGAAGCTGAATATCATCAGGGACGGCTACAACTTCCTGTGGGTGGTGAAGTTCCCATTCTTTGAGTATGACAAGGAAAGCGGTGAATGGATTGCCATGCACCACCCGTTCACTTCTCCCACCGATGACTGCATGGACAAGCTGGACGGCAATAAAGGAGAAGTCTATGCCAAAGCGTATGATATGGTGCTTAACGGCATTGAACTTTCTTCCGGCTCTATCCGTATCACCAACCCCGATTTGCAGAAAAAAATGTTTGCCATGCTCGGTCTGAGCGAGGAAGAAGCCTATGAAAAATTCGGCTTCCTCATGGACGCTTTCAAGTACGGTGCACCGCCCCACGGCGGCATGGGGATCGGTCTGGACAGGCTTGTCATGCAGATGCTCAAAGCACCGACACTGAGAGATGTTGTACTGTTCCCGAAAGTGCAGAATGCTTCCGAACCCATGACCAATGCTCCCGCCGGCGTCGATACACAACAGCTTGCTGATTTGGGCATTGCCGTTGTTGCACAAGAATGAAGCAGTCTGATTTTATCAGGGGAGCCGCCGATGGGATTCCGATTTTCTTAGGCTATTTGTCGGTATCATTCGGATTCGGCATTATGGCAGTCAGTTCCGGTTTGTCTGTTTTTGAGGCATTCATGATTTCGCTGACCAATCTTACCTCTGCGGGTCAGGCACAAGGTGTCAGCATTATTGCCGCAGGAGGGTCACTGGTGGAAATGGCAGTCGTACAGCTGATTATCAATATTCGTTATGCTCTTATGGGACTTTCTCTTTCTCAAAAGCTGGACGAGAAATTTACCCTTCCTCACCGCCTGCTGGCGGCTTACGGAATTACCGATGAAATCTTTGCCTTATGCTCCACCAAGGAGAAAACGCTCAAACCTGCCTATATGTACGGCGTGATACTGATATCGACCATCGGCTGGGTCACGGGAACCTTTTTAGGGGGTGCGGCAGGAACCCTGCTGCCTGCCAATGTCACCTCGGCACTGGGGATCGTTCTTTACGGAATGTTCATTGCCATCATTGTCCCCCCGACACGCAAACAGAAAAATATCCTGATTGTGGTAGGACTTGCCGCCCTGTTCAGCGTACTGCTGAAATATCTGCTGCCCATGATTTCGGGAGGGTTTGCCGTTATCATAGCAGCCATTGCCGCAGCAGGATGCGGTGCCTTTCTGTTTCCAAAGGAGGGGGATGAATGAGCATTGCCATCTATATTGCCGTCATGGCAGGGGTGACGTATCTGATTCGGGTACTGCCGTTTGGTTTCTTTCGCAAAAAAATTACTTCAAAATGGATTAAAAGCTTTCTGTACTATGTTCCGTATGCCGTGCTGAGTGCCATGACCGTTCCGGCCATTTTCTACAGCACGGGCAATATCTATACCGCTATTGCAGGGACGGGAACCGCCTTGGTGCTTGCCTATTTTAATCTGCCGCTGATTGTGGTATCCCTTGCGGCGGCTCTGGCAGCGTTTCTGGCAGGATTTTTTATCTGATATAAAAAATAACCGCTGTGCAGCGGTTATTTTTTTGTGTCTTGCAGCACAGCGGTAAAGGTATGGGTACTTTCATCACCTGTGATATGGATTTCAGAAAGAGGGCTGCCGTTTTCATCAAAGATGGTAATCGTAACAGGCGTGTCCCATTCGGGCGAAGAAGAGGACAGTGTCCAGAAAATCGTTGTACCGGCGGCAGAATAGGTTTGTCCGTAGTTGGTAACTGCACCGCTCTGACTGTCCCATGAAAGGAAGTGACCGCCATCGGTCTTGAGGGTAAAACGGCTTTGGGAAGTGATTGCCAGTTCAATGCCCAGTCCTTTGGAGGAACTGAGCAGGGGGTTGAAATCGCCCTTGATGGTAACAGGCTCTTCTGTCAGGGCAACAGGCTCGCTGTTTTGGGCAGTATAGACCTTGACAGACAACGGTACATAGGCTGTATCGGTTGCCGCCGCAATATCCTCCTTGGCAATATCATTCTGCATCATGATAGAGTCATCGTCCTTTTGCCGCACGGGGGCATGAGAGGTTGTCTGCACCACCGCTGTATGGCTGTCAGCAAGCTTGGGAACTGCCAGCATGACACCCACGGCAATTACCGCTGCGGCTGCAAGACTGCCATAGAATACGGGGGAAAGATACCGCTTTGGTCGTTTCTGCTCGGCACATTCCGCAATATACCTGTCACTGATATTGGTCATTGCCTGCATGATGTCATTTCCGTTCATGCAAAAACCTCCTGTTCGGCAAGAAATTTCTTTAAACCCGCACGAATCCGTGAAAGACGAGTACGAATCGCCTGTTCTTTCATGCCCGTGGAGCGGGAGAGAGCTTCATAGGAGTCTGCAAACCAGTAGCGTTTGACAAACAGAAACCGATTTGTTTTGTCAAGCCCCTCAAGAAAGCGGTCAAGCAGTTTTGACAGTTCCTCAGAATCAAAGGAGCTTTCTACGGTATCGGAGGCGGCAAGACATTCATCCAGTTCCTCAATGCATACACCATAGTTTCCCTTTCGTTTTTCGGCGGTGTTGTATGTACAGCGTTTCAAAGAGAGGTTACGGACGATTTTGCACAGGAAGGCGGTCAGATTCTCAGGCTTTTGCGGGGGGACGGTGTTCCAGACACCCAAGTAGGCATCATTCACACATTCCTCGGCATCCTGCATATTGCCCAGAATGTTCACTGCCACTTTCATGCAAAGCTTCTGATATTTCTCGGCCAGCTCTGCCACGGCACGTTCGGAGCGGCTGAAAAACAGCTTGATGATGGCTTCATCCTCCAACAGTCTCATCTCCTTTGTCATTAAGTACCAAAACGGCTGTTTTTGTTACATCAGACATTTCCGAAAAACGCCCCTGTTTTTTCAATAATATACTTCACATCCTCTGCCGTGATTCCATAGTACAGCGGCAGACGTACCAAACGGTCACTGTGTTTGGTTGTATAGGTATCTTCTCCGAAAAACCGGCCGAATTTTCGTCCTGCGGGGGAGCTGTGGAGAGGAACATAGTGGAACGCACAAA
The DNA here is from genome assembly GCA_900320925.1 of uncultured Eubacteriales bacterium. GTDB lineage: Bacteria > Bacillota > Clostridia > Oscillospirales > Acutalibacteraceae > UBA1213. Next base: position 3,496 of record ONUD01000148.1, on the reverse strand, counting down.
GCACACCATGATCTTTCATGAATTGCATATAGCGTTGGCGTGTTTCCAAATCCCTGCACTTGATATAGTACAGATGAGCATTGTGCCTGCACCCGTTGGGTATAACTGGCAGTTCTATCATGCCTTGCCATTTCTGAAAGGCATGGTGATACGTATTCCATACGGCAAGACGTTCTGCATTGATTTCATCCGCCTTTTCGAGCTGTGCCATGAGATAGGCGGCATTCAGGTCACTCGGCAGATAACTGTCCCCGAAATCCACCCAGTTGTATTTGGCAACCTGTCCGCGAAAAAACTGCTTGCGGTTGGTGCCTTTTTCTCTCAGAATTTCCGCTTTTTCAATGTAAGAGGCATGGTTGATGACAATGGCACCACCCTCGCCCATGGAATAGTTTTTGGTTTCATGGAACGAATAGCACCCGAAATCACCGATTGTCCCCAAGGCCCTGCCTTTGTAGGTACTCATGACTGCCTGAGCCGCATCTTCAACTACCATTAAATGGTACTTTCGGGCAATGGCCATAATGGTATCCATCTCACAGGCCACCCCTGCATAGTGAACAGGACAAATGACTTTTGTTTTTTCGGTAATGGCCGCTTCGATTTTGGTTTCGTCAATGTTCATAGTATCGGGGCGGATATCCACAAATACCAGCCTTGCCCCTGCCAGTACAAAGCAGTTGGCGGTACTCGGAAAGGTAAAGCTTGGAAGAATGACTTCATCCCCCGGTTGGATGCCGCACAGCAGTGCCGCCATATCCAATGCTGCCGAACCGCTTGTGGTGAGCATGACTTTTGGGGCATGAAAGCGTTGTTCCATCCACTGCGTGCATTTTTGGGTAAAAGAACCGTCTCCGCAAATTTGGTGGCTCATGACGGCTTCTTTCATATAATCCAGTTCTGTTCCCACAAAAGGCGGCACATTAAAACGAATCATGCCGCTCCTCCTCTCCCAGACAGGGCAGTTGCCGGTCTTTGGCACTGAAAATCAACGGTGTCCCGTCTTGCAGGGTATAACTCCCATCCGGTGTTCTGCCTACTCCCACCCTTGCCCAGTCAATGCCGATGGCAGGGTCGTTCCATGCCAGTCCGCCCTCGTCATTCGGGTGGTAAAAATCATCGCACTTATAACAAAATGCCGCAGTGTCGCTCAGCACCAGAAAGCCGTGTGCAAAGCCTTTCGGAATCAAAAACTGCTTTTTATTTTCTTCCGACAGTTCTTCGCCATGCCATTTTCCGTAAGTGGGACTGCTCTCACGCAGGTCTACCACTACATCAAATACCCTGCCTTGAATCACTCTTACCAGTTTTGTCTGAGGGAAGTGTTTTTGAAAGTGCAGACCTCTCAGAACACCCTTGACAGACAAAGATTGATTGTCCTGTACAAATACAATGTCAATGCCTGCTTCATGCAAATCATTCTGATTGTAGGTCTCCATAAAATAGCCCCTGCTGTCACCGTGTACAGCAGGGGTGATGACACACAATCCCTCAATGCCGCCTATATTTTTTTCTACCGTGATTTGTCCCATCACTCATTCAGCTCCTTTAAATAGGCTCCAAGAGCATTATCCCATGCCGGCAGCCGTGCAAAACCGTTTTCTGCCAGCTTTGATGTATCCAGACGGCTGTTTTTCGGACGTTTTGCTTTGGAAAGTCCGTACTCTTCTGTTGTCACGGGGACAACACGGGCAGAGCAGCCTGCCTGTCTGTAAATCTCACGGGCAAAGTCATACCAGCTGATATAACCGCCCTCATTCGCTGCATGGTAGCATCCGTAAGCTTCGCTTTCACACATCTCTGCCAACAGCCTTGCCAGATGAACCGTATAGGTAGGGGTACCAATCTGGTCATTGACAACTCTTACCGTATCAAATTTCCTGCCTGCATTCAGCATGGTTTTGACAAAGTTGCCGCCGTTCCTGCCAAATACCCATGAAGTCCTGACAATCAAGTACTGCTCCAAAGCCGTCTGCACGGCCTGTTCCCCTTGCAGCTTGCTGTCACCGTACACATTCAGCGGGGCAAATGCGGTGCAGTCGGGCTTCCAAGGGGCTGTCCCTGTTCCGTCAAACACATAGTCTGTACTGATATACACCATCTTGCCGTCCAGTTTCCGACAAGCTTCTGCGATATAACGGGTACCATCTGCATTGACGGCATATACTTTCGGCTTGTTTTCCTCCTCCTCGGCAGCGTCAACGGCAGTCCATGCCGCACAATGCACCACCGTATTCGGTCTGATAGCCATGAAGAATTGTTCCACTGCCTGCCTGTCCGTAATGTCCAACTGCCCGTGTGCAGTGCCAATGACTTCATGCCCACGGTCGGCAAGTTCATGGAATACATCATGCCCTAACTGCCCCTGTACACCTGTTACCAATATCTTCATTGATAGAACTCCCGATACCACTGAGCAAATTTCCGCAAGCCTTCCCGCAGAGAGGTATTTGGTTTGAAGCCGTAATCCCGTTCCAATGCATCGGTGTCGGCATAGGTAACGGGGACATCACCCGGCTGCATGGGGACTAATTCCTTATGGGCTTCAAAGTCATAATCCTGCGGCAGTACCCCTGCCCTGACCAGCTCTTCCGAAAGGATCTGCACAAAATCCAACAGGTTCTCCGGCTGATTGTTGCCGATATTATACACGGCATACGGCGGAATCGGCAGACCATCCTCACCGTTTTTGCGTTCGGGGGCACCCTGCATGACACGCAGAACACCCTCTACAATGTCGTCGACATAAGTGAAATCACGCTTACAGTTGCCGTAATTGAAAATCTTGATAGTTTCACCGTTCACCAGCTTGTTGGTAAACCCGAAATATGCCATGTCGGGACGTCCCGCAGGCCCGTAAACCGTAAAGAACCGCAGTCCCGTTGTCGGGATATTATACAGCTTGGAATAGGCATGAGCCATCAGTTCATTGGATTTTTTGGTTGCCGCATAGAGTGATACGGGGTTGTCCACCTTGTCATCCGTACTGTACGGCACTTTTTTGTTGGAGCCGTAGACCGAAGAGCTGGACGCATACACCAAATGTGCAACAGGATAGTTCCTGCAAGCTTCCAGAATATTAAAAAATCCCACGATATTGGATTCGATATACACATCAGGATTGGTAATCGAGTACCGGACACCCGCCTGTGCCGCAAGGTTGACCACCACCGCAGGACGGTATTTTTCAAAGAGTGACTGCACGAGGGACTTGTCAGCAATATTCCCTTTTATAAATGTAAAGTTTTCGTACATCTCCAGTTTTTCCAAACGGTATTCTTTCAATCTCACATCATAGTAATCATTCACGCTGTCAATGCCGATTACTGTGGCAGAAGGAATCTCTTTTAGCAGTCTTTTCACCAGATTGGCTCCGATAAATCCTGCCGCTCCTGTCACCAATACGGTTTTGTTTTTCAGTTCCACATGCTCCATGCTTCGTCACTCCTCCATTTTACTACGGCTATTTTATTACATTCCACACCGATTGTCAATA
>ONUD01000191.1 GCA_900320925.1 uncultured Eubacteriales bacterium | reverse complement strand
TTACGGCACCATCTTCTGATGATAGAGGAATTTGCCGAAAACAACGAAAGAGAAAAACTGCTTGCCTATATACGTCCGTTCATCCAATCGACGGAAAGAAAAATCCGCAGGCATTTTGAAAATCCCGTACTCGATGCCGTTGCAACACATTATATCGAGCTTGCTCAGGAACAGGAGATTGTTTTGTTATGGCAAATCGAACTGCCTGAAAAACTGCCGTTCAAAGAATCCGATATTTGTGCCTTGCTCGGCAATCTGATTGAAAATGCAATGAAAGCCGTTGCCGAACTGTCAAAGGAAAGACGTAAAATCTGCTTTTCGATAGGATATCAGGAAGGCGGTATGCTGACAGTACATACTTCCAATGAATACAGAGGTGTCATTCTATTTGACAAAAACGGTCTGCCCAAAACACGGAACGGCAGTCAGGGTATCGGACTGCGATCGGTCAGCAACATCGTAAAAAAATATAACGGCCATATGGTAGTAGAAACAGAAAACGGTAAATTCAATGTGTATATCATCATGAATCCGCCAAAGGAAGCTTAGTATTGAAAAAACGCACGGAGTTTCCATGTCCGTGCGTTTTTCAAGTTCACCGCTGGATTTCTAAAGCAAGGTTGCCGTTGTCATCGGCGGTAAATTTCAATGTTTTGATATATTTTTTATAGAAGTTGTCCTGTTCGCTCTGCTCGGCAGGAATCTTTGCTTCGGCATAGAGCTGTGCAACAAACTCCTTGCCATTGTATTTCAAAATATCCGGCAGGTACTTTTTCAAAAGGCGGAACAGCACAATCTTTTTAAATTCATCAATGTTGCCTGTGCCGAAGTCGTCAATGGCACAATAGTCAATTTCATGCTGTTCGAGCATTTTTTTAATGGCATCGCTGACCTTGGAATATTCAAACATCATCAGAAACTCCGCTTCCGGCAGGGAAGATATCAATCCCCAATAATCGGAATCGCTGGAAAACAGCAGAAATGACGAAACACCGTACCGATAATGTTCGGAACTGACGGTCACTGCCAGTTTCATATCAACCAGAGATTTTTGTTCCTTGACACGCTGTACCATGATATGCTCCAGCGGAATCTTGACAAACTTGTCAATCAGTTCCCAGCCGGGTTCGGTATGTATGTCATCAAAGAGAATAATTTTTTGAATTTTGGCAATTTCCTGTGCTTCCAGACTGTTGAGGACGCTGTACAGCTTATAGGGGTTAGAATTTTCGCAGTCCACCACGATTTCCGCACTGGAAGCCCTGTTGATAAACTGGTAGATCCGTTCCTTAATTTCCTCGTCCGCCTCACGGGAGTTGGATTTGTAGATATAGACATCCTTATGAATTTTATAAAGCACCGTAAAAAATTTGGTATCATTGATGAGCATTCCCCCACAGTCATAGGGTGTCCAGTGGATATACTGCTGGAAGGGGTAAAAATCAATATTGCCCATATACTTGGCAAATTCCGCTTTCACGACTTTTTCCTGTGTAAAGCGTGGAATGACGAACAGATCCTTGATATACTCCCAATTGACCCATTCGGGGAACAGTTCTCGGCAGCGGCTGATATTTTCACTAATATACCGGTTGATCATTTCAATATACTTAGAAGAGGTTGTGTTCGCCTTGACAATTTTCAGTCCCCACTCCTCCAGCTGCCGGATATTCTCGACATCGAACCATTTCAGTTTGTCGATATTGGTCAAATTATTCCTCATTTCCTGATCCGTTCTTTTAAAATTGAGCATCAATGCCGTTCTCAGCTTACATAAATACCGAATAGTCGTGCAGCTCTGGTTTTCGCAAAGGGACTGGAGCAGTTCCTGATTTTCTTCCGCGATAGTTTGCACGATGCTTTTTCGGATACCAATCATATAAGAAACGGTCGTGACAATATTTTTAGTATACGCCATAGCAAAACCTCCTTTGTTCCATTATCCTATATTTTCAAAAAAATTGCAATATCAAATTGAAAAAAACGTAAAATTTGTGTTGAAAGATTTTCCCTTTGATGGTATAATAATATGGTTAATACCTCTATGAAAGGAAAGAATCATATGCTGAGAGAAAATACATACCGCACCCATTTCTGCGGTGAACTGAGAGAATCCGATATTGGAAAAAACGTCAGGGTGGCCGGCTGGGTGGAAAACATCCGTGACCATGGCGGTGTCATGTTTCTGGACATTCGTGACCATTACGGTGTGGTGCAGGTTGTCGTGCATGATGACAGACTGCTCGCCAACATCAATAAGGAATGTACTGTCACCGTATCGGGCAGTGTGACCAAGCGTGATGAGGATACCGTGAACCCTAAAATTGCCACAGGCACCGTGGAGATCCACTCCGAAAATATTACCGTCCTCGGTAAGGCATTGTCCAATCTGCCCTTTGAAATTCAGACTTCTACAGATGTCAAGGAAGATGTCCGCCTGAAATACCGTTTCCTTGACCTGCGTAACAAAAAAGTACATCAGAATATCGTGATGAGAGCCGAACTCATTTCGTTCCTGCGTCAGAAAATGACCAAAATGGGCTTTCTGGAGATACAGACACCCATTTTGTCCTGCTCCTCTCCTGAGGGGGCAAGAGATTACCTGATTCCCAGCAGAAAACATAAGGGAATGTTTTATGCACTTCCCCAGGCTCCCCAGATTTTCAAACAGCTTCTGATGGTATCGGGATTTGACAGGTACTTCCAGATTGCACCGTGCTTCCGTGACGAGGATGCCAGAGCCGACCGCTCCCCGGGTGAATTTTACCAGCTGGATTTTGAGATGGCATTTGCCGAACAGGACGATGTGTTTGCCGCTGCGGAGGAGGTGCTGTATGCCGCCTTTACCAAGTTCTCCCAAAAGGAAGTGTCCAAGCCGCCTTTCAGAAGAATCCCCTTTGCGGAAGCCATGCTGACCTACGGTACGGACAAGCCTGATTTACGCAATCCCCTGCTCATCAAGGACATCAGCCCTCTGTTTGAGGAAACAGACTTTGCCCCGTTCCGCAAAAAGACTGTCAGAAGTATCAATGTCCCCCATGCCGCCGCACAGTCCAAAAAATGGTTCAAGAACATGGAGGAATTTGCCCTGTCTATCGGCATGAAAGGGCTGGGCTATGTCAAGGTGCGTGAGGATATGACCTTTGACGGCCCCATTGACAAGTTCCTCAAGGACGGCGACAGAGAAAAATTGATTGCCATCAACGGCTCTCAGGCAGGAGATGTCATTTACTTCATTGCAGACAGCAAGGACGTGGCTCCCAAACTGGCAGGTCAGATTCGTACAGAAGTGGCAAAGCGTCTGAATCTGATTGATGAAAGCCGCTTTGAAATGTGCTTTATTACAGACTTCCCAATGTATGAACTGGACGATGACGGAAAGGTCATCTTTACACACAATCCCTTCTCTATGCCGCAGGGCGGTATGCAGGCACTGCTCGAAAAAGACCCCACGGATATACTGGCTTATCAGTATGACATTGTATGCAACGGCGTGGAGCTTTCTTCGGGTGCTGTCAGAAACCATGACCTTGATATCATGGTCAAAGCCTTTTCCATTGCAGGCTACAGCGAAGAGGATCTGAAAAATAAATTCAAATCGCTGTACAATGCATTCCAGTACGGTGCACCGCCCCATGCCGGCATGGCTCCGGGACTTGACAGAATGCTCATGCTTCTGGCAGAAGAGGACAATATCCGTGAAGTCATCGCTTTCCCCATGAACAGCAATGCACAGGATTTGCTTCTCGGCTCTCCCACGGAAGTGACCGAACAGCAGCTCCGAGAGGTGCATATTAAAATCAGATAACAGGAGGGAGTACTATGAAACGTTCTGTTTGCCTGATAACGGTTATCATCATGCTGCTGACCTGCCTGAGTACTGCCGTATCTGCCGAAGAACTGACGGAAGAGGACAGCGGTCAGATGAATCTGGATGTTGTTTTCGTACTCGACTCCAGCGGCTCGATGAATGAATCCGACCCCAATCGGGTTGCAGTGGAT
>ONUD01000097.1 GCA_900320925.1 uncultured Eubacteriales bacterium | reverse complement strand
CATAGTGCATGGGGAAAGGGAATTTTTTTCTATAAAATTAGTGTCTTGCAAACAAAACAGATTTTTGATATAATGTAAAAAAGGTGTGTTGCGGAGGGTCGCTTATGGATCTGGACGAAAAAAAAGAAGTACGATTACGAACAAAAGTAAATATAGAAGAAGAACCGGATTTTTTGACAGAACATGGTGAAAAAAATGTATTCCTTTCCGCCAATGTTCTGATTCGATTGGGAATTTTTCTGCTGTTGGCTGTCATCGTCATTCTGCTGGTTGTCCTGATCAACCAAGGGGGAACGGTTTCCCCTGCTGTGCCGCAAACCTCTTCTGCCGTATCTGTGCAGGAAGAAAAAAAGACGGAGCCTGTTTCCGAACAGCCCTCCACCACACAGGAGGAACCCTCCCAAGCGGAAGAACCAGCTTCTGAACCTGTTTCTGAGCCAACCTCCGAACAGGAAGAATCTTCTGAGGAACCCGTGGAAGAAAGCTCCGAAGAAGCTTCTGTCTATGCACTTCCCGAACCTGAAAAGGAAGAATCCTCTTCTCCCAAGATGTTAGTCATTGACAGGGTCATCAACCGTACCCAGAGCGATGCCGAACAGATTTTGAAAGACAGAGGCTTTCAGGTGGAAATTAACAAAATTTACAGTGACGGCGTGGAATGGGGCAAGGTCGTCAGCCAAAGCCCTGCGTATTTCACGCTCCTCGAACAGGGCGGTACCGTGACTCTCAACGTCAGCAGGGGCAAACAGGAAGAAGATTCTTCCCAGGAAGCAAGTACTGCCAGCGGTCAGCCAACAGTCAGCTATGATATTCCCATCATCAATGTGGCAGGACGGCCTGAAAACGATGCCGCCAAGATCCTGAAAAGTCAGGGCTTTACCGTGCAGACAGTCTATATGAGCAGTACGTCCGTCCGCAAGGGCTGTGTCATCGAACAGTCCCCCGCAGGCGGTATTAAGCAAAAATACGGTGAATCCGTCACGCTCTATGTCAGCAAAGGTCTGAGTGTCACACTGACACTGGAAGCAAACGGCGGTTATGTCAGCAGTACCAAAAAGGTGCTGGAGTACGGGGGCAGATATGGCTCTCTGCCGACTCCCCAAAGAACCAATTATGACTTTCTCGGCTGGTACACCGATATTGTCCACGGACAGCGTGTGACGGAAAATGCCATTGTCGGCTATCCGTATGACCATATCCTGTATGCCCACTGGAAAGCCAAACCCATCTCGGGATGGATTCTCGAAAAGGATGTCCCCTCAGGGGCAAGAGTGGCCGAAGTCAAGTGGGTGTACACCAAAACACAGACCATTTCTTCGGAACTGCCCGTGATGGGCGGCTGGAAGCAGGCAGGCTCCTACTGGAAGGCCGTGGGAAGCGGCACCAATTACTATGCCGACTTCAACAGCGGTATCAATACAGGCTACAACCGCAATGACAAATACTATGCCAAATATAACCACTCTTCCCTCTCCTCCTACAATGACGGCAGCCAGAAACGGGATGTGAAAACACAATTCTACACCTATCTTTATTGGCACTGGTGCAGCAATGTCATTTCCGTCCCGCCTGAAAATATGCCCGTGGCAGGCAAATACGGTGCAGACATCTACAGCCCCAACGGCAACTATCTCGGCCGTGCCATGATCTGGGAGGTCTTTGAAAGCAAAAACAACGGCAAATCCAGCAACGGCAAGTATGAAATGAAGATTCAAAGCCGCTATTCCTACTGGTGGAACAGAATCACTGTTTATGTCCAGCAGTACACCGACTATAAAAAATACTACCAATACTACAAAGTCACACAGGAAGAATCCCGCACTGCCGTCAGAGAATCCGATACCATCAGCAATGTACGCAAATATATCAGGTATTATCTTCCTTAACGGCAAAAATAGAGGTATCTTTGACGGTATCGGTGATTTCACGGAACAGGAAGGTTGTCTTTCCTCTTTCGGACTGCATGACCTGGGCATAGGGCTTGTCGTTGTCAAAATAGTAGGTAATGCTAATCTTTTCCGATGAGGATACACGGTATTTGGCAAATTCCAGTGCCGTTTTGCCGTTCCAATCGGCTGTCCCTGTTTCTGTCAGCGTCATGGCATCATTCACCCCTAAATTCAGGTCACTGGTGTAGGCACGGATAAAATTCTCCACCGTACCGCTGTATTCCGAGGGATTGTCATTTCCCTGCTCGTCAATCTCGTGCAGGGTACCGTCCCTGAGAATATAATGCACCTTTGTGCCGTCCGACGGTTCCATTTTCAGCATGGCAAGCTTCTTCTGCTTGTCAGCCGCCGTGACATAATGATAAACAGTTTTCGTCCCCTCGTTTTCCTCCACCGTCATCTCGGCATCAATAAAAATCGTATGGGAACGCCACAGATTTTCAAAAGTCTCTTTTACCATTTTGCCGATGTCCTTCTCCTCCTGCACGCTGCTTTGTACAGGGAGACTGCTTTCCGCTTGTTTTGGTGCCTGTCCCGTACAGCCCGACAGCAACACCATCACTGCCAGCAGATAAATTCCTTTTCTCATATCATCCATCTCCTATCAATCGTAATCGCATTGTACCACGTTCCCACCGCTTCGTCAATCATTTTCAGCAGAAAGGAGTGAAGCATCATGCTGGAACTCATCGGAAAAAGCGTCTCCAAAGGAATTGCTATTGGCAAGATTGCTTTTTATTCCAACAACAATCAAAATGTCCCCCAGTATGAGATAGAGGATCCCGAAAAAGAACTGGAACGCTATGAAAAAGCCATGACCCTTGCCAAAGCACACCTGCAAACCCTCTATGATGAAGCTTGCAGACGTGTCAGCAAAAAGGAATCTGCTATCTTCCGCACCCACATCATGATCTTGGAGGATTCCAAATTCGTGGATATGGTCAGGCACTGTATCACGGTCAAAAAATGGAATACGGAATTTGCTGTACACAGCACTGCTTCACAGCTGGCTGAAATTTTCCGCCAATTAGAGGATGACTATCTCCGCCAAAGATATTCCGATATTCTGGATGCTGCCAATACCCTGCTGGAAATCATGCGTCCCAAGGCAAGAGCCTATCGGAACAGCCGCACCGAACCTGTCATTATGGCTGCTTCGGAACTGCTGCCCAGCGAGACGCTGCGTTTTAAAAAGGAAATGCTGCTGGGATTCGTCACCAACAACGGTTCCAAAAATTCCCATACCGCCATTCTTGCCCGTATGATGGAACTGCCTGCCGTGACCCACATCACAGAATCCCTTGCCGAATTTGACGGCAGGATCGCCGTGCTGGACGGTCAGAAAGGCAAGCTCCTGATTGACCCCGACAACAATACCCTTGCCCTCTACAAGGCTCAGAAAAGCCGCTGCCAGCGGGAACAGCAAAATCTGAAACGTCAGCTCGGTCTGCCCTGCGTGACTAAAAACGGCAGACCTGTCCGTCTGTCGGCTGTACTCTCCGATTTAGAGGACATTGCCGCTGCCGAAAACAACGAGGCACAAGGCATCGGTCTGTTCCGCAGTGAATATGCTTTCATCAACAGAAAACAACCCCCCTCTGAAGAAGAACAGCTTGAAGTTTACAAAACCGTCATCAAACCTTTCCACAATACCTTTACCACTATCTGCACTGCCAATCTGTCAGCAGGCAAAGGTATCGGCTATCTTG
>ONUD01000046.1 GCA_900320925.1 uncultured Eubacteriales bacterium | reverse complement strand
GGAGCTTTCGGGCTTGGAGCTTTCGGGCTTAGACGGCTCTGACGACTCCAAGGGTGCTGAAACATCGGTGTCTGAATCTTCAAACGGCTCAGAATGGTCTGAAACTTCCGAAATGGGCTTGGGTTTGCTTTTCGGTTCAGAAAGCACCTCGTACTGCCATTCATTTTCGCCCGTATAGTTCACTGCCAGCGGTACGGAAATGAGGTACGGTGCAATAAACTGATAATCCTGTGCCTGCCCTTTTGCAGAAAGCTGGCGGACAAGGTACATTCCCTGTTCCAGTCCCTCAAAGGAACATCTGCCGTTTTTGTCGGTCACAGCCGTTTGGTCAGGTTGACTGACCGCATTGGCAAAGCTGTCAGCCAGAAGCACCGATTCACTCACCGAAATGCCCTCAAAGGTCACATCTTTGTCATCCTCCATGGTTCGAAGGGAAGCATAGGCTTCCAGAACGGGATATTCGGCAGAACCGCCGTTTGTTACAAGATCGGAGAGCCGATAGATTCCCATCTCAGCCCCCTCAATCGGCGTATCCACGCCCTTAAGCTGGACATAGAAATACAGTGTCAGTGTTTTTGACTGCGTGCTGTCAATATCCGGCACGCGGTCGTTATCAAGAGCAGCAATTCCTACAGGTTCGGTCATCACAAAAAACATGACGGTTAATAAAGAGAGAAATACTGAAAAATATTTGAATTTCATACCGAACCGCCTTTCTTTGATTTTCTCTGATACACAATTTTTCTGATTACGGTGGAAGCCACCAAAATGACAATAAACAACATAAAGCCTGCAAACACCCATACAGCAGGATCAATGATAATTTGATGGGTTTCTGTCGTCACCATGCCATCTTCATCGACCTCTGTTTCATTGAACGGAACTCTTTTGCCCATCACCAGCAGGCGGTGGGTATTCACCCCATAGGGGGTGCAGGTAACCAGCGTTGCCAGATCTTTTCCGTCCTCAATCATCAGGTCATCCACATCTGTCGGTTCAATGACACGGATGTCATACACTTCATATGCCAAGGTCTGATTCATGATGTGCATATAAAAGTGGTCGCCCTTTTGCATCTTGTCCAGATCGGAAAAGAATTTCTGATTCGGCAGACCCCTGTGGCCTGTCAGGACAGTATGGGTATTGTCACCACCTGTCGGCAGAGAACTGCCATGGATGTGACCGATACCGATACCAAGGGACACCTCAGTGGAGTAGTGATAAATAGGTTCGGTAAGACCGATTTTCGGTATCTCCACATACCCCATGACACCGTTGCCTGTTACATTCAGCAAGGTTTCGTAGTAAGCATCGGGGTCATATTCCGCATCTGTCACAATATTTCTGTTTTGGGTAATGAGATAGCGATTGTAATCAACCGCCTTTTGCATGGCCTCTTCATAGGCGGTATTATCAATATTGGTGACAGCTTCGTTATACTCGGTAATCAATTGCATATCACGATACCTGTTCCACCTGTCGCTGATAACGGGGTAGAGCAATGCCGCCGTACAGACAAGAAACCCAAGGATAGAACCTATGGAAATCAGCCTGCGTAGCATATCCTTTTTTTGTTTCATTGCAGTACCCCTTTATCAGACAGGACAGAATCCGAAATCAATTACTCGGCTTCGCTGTTTCTTTTCTTCTTGTTGACGATGTAGAGTGTCATAAAGCCGGCCATACCGATAGCCGCACCGACAGTGATAGCGATTGTGCCGACACCGCCCGTTGCAGGAAGACCTGCGACCTTGGTATCCACGACTTCTGCGGGATCGATAGCGTCATAATCAGAGATATGGTTGGTGACAGAACCGTCAGCAGCCACGTCTGTGTCGAGGTTAATGGTATTGGTATAGTGAGCATAACCCTCATTAACGGTATAGTTGCCGTCTGCATCATTACTCTTGGTCGTGATGGTGTAAGAGGTCATAATACCCTCAGCATTCATATTAGCTTCGATCTTGATCTGGAACTTTTTGGGGTTCAGGGTATAGCCATCAGGCTCGCCGGTTTCCTGCATATAGTATGTACCTGTGTCAAGTCCGAGGAACTGGAAATGACCATTGGCATCAGAAGTAGCTGTCCTGATCGCATTTGACATAGCGGCATCGGTGTACAGAGTAAAGGTTGCACCCGGAAGAGCATACGGACTCTTTTTGGTATTGGGGTTCGGGTCTGTCAGACCATCCTCATAAGTAGCATCGGCAATTGTCACCTTGTTGAGTTCAAAGGTTTCCTTGTTGTAGTTGCCGTCTGTCGTATCCTGGCTCTGTGCGTCGATATCAGCGTCAATACCGAAAGTATAGTGGTAAGTAGTATCGGTCTTTGTCTGGTATTTGGAGGAATCCTTCGGATCGTTGCTGTAATGGAGTTCAGCCGTATTCTTGTTTTCCGCATAGTTCACACCGGCAGTAGCCTCAAAGTGTGAGCCATAAGTAATTTCTACATCTTCCATAGGATTGCTGCGGATTGTTGCATCGTCAAAAGCCACTTTAAAGGCGATAGCTTCAGCAGGATTTGTTGTTTCCACTGTTTTTGCTTCATCCGTATAATAGGTAACGGTAAAGCCTGTTGTTACAGTAGCATTTTTGATTTTTACGGTCAGACCTGTAATGCCCATGAAAGAGTTTTTCGCAAGACTATCCTCGATAGTATAGACCAAACCGGTCTTATAGTCCTGGGAGTAAGACGGGAATTTCATGTCCTTGATGATAAAGGATACGTCTGTATTATGAGCAACAAAGTCACCCTCTGTATTACCAACACCGGAAGCATCGGTAGAATAGCCAACGATGTCCTTGTTAAAGTTGGGTTCGCTGGACTTCATATAAGCATTGGCAGGATACTTGAAGTAAGTTGACATATTGACGCTTGTGCCGGCAGCGGTGCTGAGGTCATAAGGATCCGTCACGTTGACAGCCACAACAGCGGGGTTGTAAACGACAGCCTTTGCCCCTGATACCAGTACCAGATAAAGACCTGCTTCTACCTGTGCTTCATAGGTAGTGGAGGTACCGACTTTGGTCATGTCAATGCTGTCAAGTGTAACTGTACCGTCATTGATGTCATTGGCAATCTTAGTAATTTCAGAAGCCTGGGGTTTCTGGAAATTAGCAATGGAAACACCTGTGTTAGCAACATAGCCTTTCAGCATTGTGCCGTCATAGTCACCTTTGAGAAGCTGATAAGCCGTTACTTTAGTGGCATCTGTCACATTGCTGACCGTGATTTTCTTCAAGGTCTGGGCAGCCTGTGTGCTGGTAGCAGTCCATGCTGCTCCGGCAGTAATGGCGGGCATCACGGATACGCCTGTAACGGTTGCCGCTGCGAGGGCGACAGTGAGGATTTTGACGAAACTCTTTTTCATCGTTCATTGCTCCTATCTGATTAAAAATTTTCAGTGTGTGTCACCACACACTCATCAACGTCATAATACCACAGTTTTCACATAAATGTCAAGCCGATTTTATATATTTTTGATACAATATTGCTTTTGGTAACGATTGCCATTTATTCCCCGATAATCAGCTCTTGGGCATAGGGCAATGCACGGATATAATCGCAAAGCGTGTGCCACTCCTGTAATTTATGATTTTGCCTTGCATGATAGATATTGATCAGATTTTCGTAATTCATCGTGCAGGTTCTCATCTGGTTGTAGCTGGACGGCAGGAGCTGAATCATATCATACCAGACGGTTTTGTCTTTTGTAGCAAGATACTCCAAACGCAGTGTTTCCAGATAGTCCACCATATTTTGCATGACTTTGCGTGTTTCCTCGGTCATATGGTCGGTACTGAACTGGGACAGTGCAAACGGGGCTGACGCAATTTTATGCATGGTACTGGTAGAGTTGGCAACCGTGCCGACTTTGTAGGTATCAAACTCTTTCCACCAGTACAGCGGGGCTGTAATATCCATCGTCACGAAAATCTGCCGCATAAATTTTCGGTGGTCACTGCCTGCCTTTCTCAGACGCACCGCCAGCGACAAATCATTTTCCCCCAATATATAGTTACCCTTTTCATCAAAGTAACTGTCACTTTTTGCCCAGCTGTTCATCGGGTTTCTTGCCCCACGAATGGCATTTTTGAGATTCATCACTTCAATTTCTTTGACTGTCAGCATCGTTTTTCCTCATTTCATTGCTTTTTCTTCTGGAATGTATAGCAGAAGTGGGTAATCGTCTTGTCGGGCAGGAACCGCTTGACAAGTTTCAGACACTTCATCTTGGCAGACGGGATAATATACAGCTTCCCCTGCACCAGACCGTCAATAGCCTGCTGTGCAACAGTCTTGCTGTCAAGCGGCTCAGCGGAAAACTTCACCTGTGCCACGTCATTGAACTCTGTATCAACGGGTCCCGGACATAAGGCACTGATTTTGACATGACTGCCGGTACGTCTGAGTTCCTCGTAAATGGCTCCCGTCAGACTTACCACATAATTTTTGGTTGCATAATAGGTTGCCATCAGCGGCCCTGAAAAGAATCCCGCAATTGAAGCCACATTCAGAATATAACCCCTGTTTTTCTTTTGGAAGTCCCGCAAAAACAGCTTGGTCAGAATATGTACGGCTTTGATGTTGGTGTCAATCATTTGCAGTTCGCTGTCAAGGGAGAGTTCCGTGAACTCTCCGCACAGTCCGAATCCTGCACAGTTCACCAGCATTTCCACGTCATCATTTCTGACCACTTCATACAGCTTGCGGCACTCCTCCTCATGCGATACGTCACAGCGTATGCATTTGGCATTTTTGCCGAGTTCCTTTTTCAGTTCCATCAGCTTGACAGTTCTTCTTGCCACTAAGATAACTTCCCATCCTCTACTGACCAGCAGTCTGGCAATATCCCTGCCAATTCCCGAGCTGGCACCCGTAATCAGTGCCTTACGCATGGCGATCCCTCATTTCAGTAATTGTTTTCATGGTAGTATCCGTCAGGGTCAAAGTATCCCTCATAATACCCGTAATCATAATT
>ONUD01000074.1 GCA_900320925.1 uncultured Eubacteriales bacterium | reverse complement strand
TAACCGCCCAATAACCCCGCACCACGCCAAATGGAAGAAACCATGCTAAAATAGACCTCGAACAGAAAGACTCCAATGAAGTGAAATAGGCTCAAATTCACTTCAACGAACTTCAATTGGAGCTGAATGGAGGTAACAGCATGGAAAAAGCAACAATGGTCAAGAAGGAAATACAACGGCAGAACTGGTCAGAAGCAGAGCTTGCAAGGCAAGAATCAGGTCTGACAGTAACACAATGGTGCAGGCAGGAAAAAGTCAGCACAAGCGCATATTATTATCGGCTGCACAAGCTCAGAGAAAAGCTGTGTGAGCAGATAGCAGTTCCGGTTACAGAAATCACGGAGAATGCAGAAACAGACCATGCGGCCATCAGAATTGTATCCGGAGATGTGAAAGTGGAGATCTCATCGGATGTTCCTTCGGAAAAGATCGCTGCGATAATAGGTGCATTGAAATGCTGACGGAACTGTTGAGTGGGACGACCGTATATATTGTGACCGGATATACGGATATGCGAAAAGGGATAGACGGTCTTGCACAGATTGTTGAAGGAACCCTCAAGGGGGATGTATACAGTAAAGCGGTATATCTGTTCTGCGGAAGGAACAAAACAAAGATGAAAGCACTTGTGTGGGACGGTGATGGTTTCCTGCTGCTATACAAAAGGCTGGATAACGGTCGATATCGTTGGCCGAGAACAGAGTGTGAAGCAAAGCAGCTTACCTCACAGCAGCTTCGCTGGCTGATGGAGGGACTTGAGATCGAGCAGAAAAGAGCCATCAAACCGGGCAAAAGAAAATGTTTGTATTGAGTTCACAGAATGGAAACGGTATGTTCACCTGTTGATGATAGAATAAAAAATATCAGAGACAGGAGGTGGCAAGTGGTGGAAGAGCAAAGAAAAGGGCGAAGCGTTGATGAGCTTGCCGCCGAAATTGACAATCTTCGTGTAGAAAACGGTACTCTTCGTGCAGAAATTGATGTTTTTCGTGCAGAAAATGAACGCCTTGAGCAACAGATAGCTATGCTCAAAAAGGCAGTATTCGGGCAGAAAAGCGAAAAGAGGATACTTCATAGTACTGAAAATCCCGATCAGTTAAGTATGTTCAATGAAGCGGAAACCGAAGCCCGCCGTGAAGAAGCAGAGGAAGTAACTGTTCCTGCACATAAGAGAAGGAAAAAGCGCAGCCGTGCCGAGATACTGGGGGAACTGCCCGTCGAAGAAGTAATTCATGAAGTTGAGGATAGAATCTGCGACAGATGCGGCAGCGAGATGAAAACCATTGGTAAAGAATTCGTGCATGATGAACTGGTTTATGAGCGGGCCAGGCTGTTCATACGAAAGCATTATGTAGAGGTAGTCAAATGCACATCCTGCGGAAAGGATGAGTCTAAGGATGCAGAGCTTGATGATATCGAAAAGGAGTATAATAATGTCAGCAGCGAGGTCTACGAGATCTTTAACGTTACAGGTTTTACTCAGATACTGAAAGTCAGTCGTGCGATCCGTGAAGTGTCCGTTGAAGGATGCCAGTTAATTGGCAAGGGCGGCAACGGTTCAGTCTATCGCATTGATGCAGAAACGATCGTAAAGGTCTTTAATGAAGGCAAGACCCTTGATTATGTGAAAAAGAGCAGAGAGACTGCACAGACAGCCTTTGTACATGGGATTCCCTGTGCTATCTCCTACGATGTGGTAAAGGTCGGTAACTGCTACGGCGTTGTGTATGAGCTTCTGAACGTCAGGACTCTCGGCAGGACGATCCATTCAGAGCCTGAAAAGGCGGAATATTGGGCTGAAAAGGCAGCTTCACTTCTCAGAAAGCTCCACTCCACCGAGTTTGACGACGGCATTTTCGGTCAGGCAAGTGAATCGGTCAAGGGCTGGGTAAAAACCGTAGAGGACAAGATCGCACCGGATGATGCTGCAAGGTTATACCGTGCTATTGACAATATCGCCGTAAAAAGAAAATCCTTCGTACATGAGGATTTCCATTCCAACAACATTATGGTACAGGGGGACGAGCTTCTGCTGATCGACGTTGACGATGCCTGTGTAGGCGATCCTGCCGTTGATCTTGCGGGAATGTATATCACCCACGACATTACTTCGGCTTCGGATGAGACAAGTATGTGGGTGCTGGGCATGAATGCGGCGGAATCGAAAAGATACTGGACAAGATTCAAAGAGGTCTATTTTGATGGAATGGACGAGAAAGAGATAGCCGCTTTGACCTTCAGAATGAAGTTTTTTGGTAATATCAAATTCCTGTACGGTATAATGAAAACGGACAGGGAACTC
>ONUD01000003.1 GCA_900320925.1 uncultured Eubacteriales bacterium | reverse complement strand
TGCCAATACCTCGACAATCAGTGCCGATACCATTACACTGGGTCAGACCGTGACCGTGAATGCCTCCGCAACAGGCGGCAGCGGCGGTTACACCTATGCCGTGTACTATAAAAAGACTGCCGACACCAAGTGGACAACCAAGCAGGATTATGCTGCCAACAGCACCATTTCTATCAAGCCTGCCAAGCAGACCACTTACCAGATTTGTGTCAAGGCAAAGGACAGTGACGGCACTGTTTCCAAACTTTACTTTGATGTAACTGTCAACTAACCATTTTCTTATCGGGAAACCGTATCTTGCGGTTTCCCGATGTTTTTTTGCACAAAAGACAGGGGGAATTGTTGATTTTTTACATAAATGATGTTATGATATGAATGGTGTCGAATTTTGGAAAAGGTGGGATTTTTGTGTTGCTTTGTATTCACTGCGGCAAAACAGCCGAAACAGGAACTTACTGCCATTACTGCGGCGGTATCCTCAGGGACAAAATCGTCAACTTTGAAACGACAGGAACATTGCTGCGTTCCAACGTGAATTGGAACTATGTCAGACCGCTGTTTCCTGAAAATGATGACGGTGTGGATATTTTCTCCACTACCGAACGTGCGGTTCAGGCGGATCTGACAAGAAAAAATCAAGAATAGGAGTGGTCACTTTGGCAATTTCACAGGTAATTCAATTTCAAGGCTCTCCCGATGACCTCGTATGGAAGTATCCGGGAGAAGAGTTTAATGCAACGTCCCAACTGATTGTAGATGAAACGTTCAAGGCACTCATGTGTGTCAACGGTCAGGCTGCCGATTTGTTCGGTGCAGGCAGGCATACCTTGACCGTACCGAATCTGCCTCTGCTGAGGAGAATTATCAATATCCCCACGGGCGGCAACAGTCCCTTCCCCTGCAAGGTGTTTTATATCAATCAGGTACACCAGATGGATATGCTCTGGGGAACAAGGGGAGCCATTACCCTCAATGACCCACAGTATGACATCTTCCTGCATATCATGCTCCACGGCAGCATGACATTTTCCATTGCCGATCCCCGCAAGTTCCTTATCAAGCTTGTAGGCTTCCGCAGCCGTTATACCTCCAAGGAAATGATTGAAAACTTCAAGGGACTGGTTTCCTCCCATGTCAAGGACTGCATTTCCCAGATTATGATCAACGGCAAGAAAAGCTATTTTGAAATCAATGCCGATTTGTTCAAGACCAGCGAGATTGTCAAGGAACGTCTTGATGACATCTTTGACGAGTACGGTATCAAGGTGGAGTACTTTAATATTGAAACCATCGAAGTGCCAAAAGAGGACTATGAAGCCATTACCCGTGCCAAGGAGAGAAGCTCCAGCCGTCGTATTGAGGGCTATACATGGCAGGAACAGCGTCAGATGGATATTGCCGAGAAGTTTGCAGGCAATGAAGGCACCATGGGCAATATTGGCGGTGTTGTCGGCGGTGTCATGATGGGCGGTGCTTTGAGCGGCACGGTGGCAGATATTACCAGAAATGCCGTAGCGAATCCCTACCAGCAGCCCCCTGCCCCTCCTGCCCCTCCCGTCAGTGCAGGCGGTTCATTCTGTCCACAGTGCGGTCAGAGAGTGGCGGCAGGCTCCAAATTCTGCAATTTCTGCGGTACCAGACTGCAAACCGACCCCGTTTGCCCGAACTGCGGCAATAAACTGACACCCGGTTCCAAATTCTGCAATGAATGCGGTACCAAGATCTGAATGAAAGAGAGGACTTTATCATGGCAAAAGTACTTGACAGAAAACAATATGTGATGATTTCCATCATCTTTGCGGCTGCGTTTGCGATTTACAATATCATTGTTTTGCCCCTGTTCGATAACAAAAATGAAGTTTTCTGGGTCAGCTATGTATTCATGTTTCTGGCTTTTGCAGCCGTGGTTGCCGCAACGCTCGTGACGCTCCGTACAGTAGATGCCGAAGCCATTTTCATGAATATTCCGCTGCTGTCATTTTCGATTTTTTACTTCTGTGCAGAACTGTTTGTGAGCTTTGTATTCATGCTGTTCCGTGGGATTGCCCCCATGCCATTGGCGGCTGCCATACAGGCTATCATGCTGCTGGGATTCATCATTTTTGCCGTGCTTGCCCTGATGAGCAAGGAGGCTGTCCAGAGTATCAACAAAAATATTGACACCAAGGTCAGGACTATCAAAAATCTGTCCGTGGATGTAAAAATCCTTGAGGATCAGTGTACGGACAAGGAACTCCAGCATGAACTGCATAAAATTACCGAAGCCATCCGCTTTTCCGACCCCATGACTACCGAGGTGACAGAAGAGTTGGACGAACTTATCAAGGGCAAGGTCAGGGAACTGAAATTCCAGTGTTCCAACAATAACAAGAATGAAGCCATGCAAACTTGCTCTCAATTGAGATCCTATATTTCTGAAAGAAATCAAAGACTGGAATACAGCAAGTAATCGAGGAATGTCAGATGAATATCAGTTATACCGCTCAGAAATGTACCTCCTGTGCGGCGACCCGTCTGCAATACAACAAGGAAACCAAAACATGGACTTGTATGTACTGTGGCACGGTAATCGAGCGTCAGGAAAAAATGGATACCATGTTTACCATCAAGAACGTGGTGCGTCAGGCAATTTTAGATGTTGCCTACGGCAGAATGAACAATGCCCAGAATAACATCGTGGAATGTCAGAAGATTGACTCCCGTTATGCCGGAACATTGACTGCCCAGATTGCCTATGAAATGAATATGATCATCCGCGGGGGAATCTCCAAAGCGGAACAGCAGAATTATTTTTCCATGCTGAAAAAGGACTATATGGCACTCAAAGCCCTCGGAGATGCCCCCACCGAAGAGGAATTGGCATTGTATGAATTTTTTGATTCCTCTGAGGTCATCGGTGTGCTGATTCTTGTTTTTGATTCCCTGGGAGCCGAAGCAAGAAGAGAGGCATTGTTCCCGTTCTTTGAAGCCTCGGAGGTTTACTCCATGGAACTGAACAGGAATCTTATCAATTATGCCGTCAAAAATCAGAAGTATGATATGCTGGACGCTATCCTGCATAATGTAAACAACATTGATAAAAAAGCCGTGCTGAACATCGTCCTCGGCAAGTATCCCGATGAACCCCGCAAAGCAGACAATGCCGTTTTTTTGATTCAGCATGAAACGGACTTCACCGATGAAGACAGAAAACAGTATGAACGCTATCTGTCGGAATCCGAGGACAGTGCCGCTACCAAATTTGCCGTAGCACAGGCTCTTTGCCGTACCAAGGCAAGACCTTCTTTGGAATGTCTGATGAGAAATGTGGTTGCCAGACTGTCAGACGCACAGTCCGTGTTTGACATGATGCGGCAGGTCATTAACAAGGACATCTCCGATACCGACATTGAAACGATTCTCAGCTATTCCCTGAACAATTGCAGTGATGCCATCTGTCTGCAAAATCTGTGTATGCTGCATGAAACAGGCAGGTATGCAGAAATTACGGGCAGTCACTTTAAGCAGGTGCTTGACCGTGAGGACATCAGTGCGGAGGGAAAGCAGAAGATTTTACAGCAGCTGCTGGAATTTGACGTGGCGGAAAAGGTCAGGGAACGGTTCATCGCTGACTATCTGTGTGAAACATATGACACGCCTGAGAACCGTTCGGAAATGCTTGCTTTTTTACTGCCGCTGGTGCCGACTCTCTCGACAAATACGATTGAAAAATATCTCTTCAAATGCACCATTGACAAGGATATCAAGCCTTCTGTGGTCAAGCAGATTTTCTCTGCCGATATTAACCGCTCGTTTTTCCGTCAGACACTCAGCAAGTATATTACCGATTCTGCGGACAGCTTTGCCGTGAAAAAGGAGGTTGTCTATCTCCTGTTGGAAGCGGGACTGACTGTCAATGCCGCAGCGTGTCTGAAACTGCTGTTGGCGGATACGCTGGCACCGCAGGAAAAGGTAGAACTGCTCAGAAGAGCCAAAGCAGCAGGCGTCAGCTATGACGAGGTGCTGGACAGGTATATGGAATGTATCACCCCTGCCCACTTCAATTCCGAACTGTTTACGGAACTGATACAGTCCGTGAAAACGGTCAGTGTCAAGACCATTGTGAAATATGTACTGGAGTGCGGGGATCTGTCTGCCGCCAAAACAGGCAATATTGTCCGAATGCTGCGAATCAGCTATTCTGATGCCTCCCGTATCAGCTGTACGGTCATGAGCGGCGGCGATCAGGTGGTGTGCAATCTGGTGCAGGGCTATATCCTGACTGCCAGAGAAACACCGGAAAATGCACTTGCGGTATTGGAATCCCTCGGAGGGGACAAGACCGCTGTGAACAGTGAGATTGAAGTATCGGGTGTGCGATATAAATTCAAAAAATATGTTGCCGCCAGAAACAAGGCAGGCAGTCTGAATGAAACGGCAAAAGCACTCTGTGTACAGTGCCGTATGCTGTAAATCAAGGGGGGAGTATGTGTGACAGAAGAAGAAGCCAGAGAATATAACCGATTGGTGGATCATTATAACCGACTGGCTCATGAAAATGAAAGGCTGACAGCCGAGCTGAATGAGGGACTGCAAAACTGTGTCATTCTGACCGACAACATTGCCCATGTCGGCAGTATGGCAACCAAAAAAGTTTCCTATGTATCGGGGGAGGTTTCACAGGCAGAGGACAGTGTAGAAAAGCTGTATGACCTGCTGGCAGATGTGACGGAGCATTATTTCCTGTTCAAAAACCTGTCAGAAGCGTCCAAGATGATGACCAAATACAGTGACGAGTATTATACCCGCTTTGGTCTTTACCATGAACTGCGGAGAATCTCTCTGGGCTATGTGGTGGGACTGGATGCTCACGTGGTTTCCAGTGAAACCATGCGGAAAAAGGTGGAAAAAGTCTATCTTGCCAATACGGATTATTGGCTGGCTTATGCCAGTATGTCGGTCATGCTCTGGGCAAGCGATGAAAAGGAAGCCGCCCTGCGGGCTATGAACAAGTCCATGACCATGGACGGCTACAAGTCCTGTGTGTTTTATATGCTGATTAATCTGCGGTTTGGCAGAGTCGATGCCGCAAGAAACTGGTATATCTGGCTGTTGGACAAGTCCGATGCCAACCGTCTGGGGGAGGAATGGCAACACGTTCTTCATGCCTATCTGACGGGAGCCATGCGGAATGATCCCGAACTCAATCGGCTTGCCTCCTCCTACTTTGAGAAGATGCTCCGCCAGACCGAAGATGCCAGTGCAGATTTTGGCAGGAGCGTTTCCGCACAAGCCTATGCGTTTGCCAAGCATTTTATCTATGTGACAGAGGAGCAGTATCCTAACCTGAAGGAAACCTGTGGTGATTACAAGGAGATGCGGGAACTGCTCAGTGATATGGAAAAAATGGCATTGGTCGCCAAATACTTTGACGATGTGTATCAGGCAGAAGATGATACAGGCGAGAACCTGCACGAGCAGATTGAAAATGTCCTTTATGAGCTGGTCAACAGCTATGATGATGAAGAATTCAAGGTCGTGAAAAACCTGAAATACAACGAAGCTGTCATTGCCGCCAAGGGGGATACCGGCAAGGCAAATGCCAAATGCAAGGAACTGTACGGCAGTATCGGCGTGAAAAAGACCTTTGGGGAACTGCTGACAGGCTGGGCTTTGTCGGAGGATCCCAGACAGACCAATATTGTTGTCAAACGCTTTGCCATTTCCTATCTGAAAGACCGCCTGCTCAAGGGCATGGAGCAGTACTTTCAAGACCGTTACAACACGCTGCGTCAGGATTACAAGCTGACCATCAGCACCACACCCGAACTGACCCCGATAGAACTGGAATGCAGTGAAAATACATTGGATACCGCTGTGGATAAGATACAGCTCTTTTACAGCAAGCACAAAACACAGTATGTGTTCATGGATAAGTATATCAAAATTTTTCTGGTGATGTGTATTGCCGCTCTGCTGTTCATCGCCGTGGCCGCCCTTGCCGTTTCCACGCAGGCATTTCCTGTTCTGTTGGTGCTGGGGATTGTACTGGGCGTTGTGGGCGGTTTTCTGGTATGGCGGCGATGGGTCGACAGGGTGCAGGAACTGAATGAAAAATGCCGCCTGTCGGTTCTCAAGCTGAGAAACGCTCTTGATGAAATGGCTTCCTGGAGGAAGCTGGTGCAGAGAGGCTATGAAAGCAAAGAGGATTTGAAAAATGCAGTGGAGAAGTTCTGAATGGGAGGGATATAGCAATGTCTAATGTCAGCAATGCCATCAATAACCTGAACAGTGCGGTGGAATCCTTCCGTTCTCAGGTAGATGTGCACGTTAAAAATGTGGACACGTCCACGCAAAATGTTCTGCAAACCGCCAAAAATGTCTATGACAGGGTCAATGCGTTCCGTACCGACATCATGCATGGAGAGGAAAAGCAGATTGCCCATGAAAATATCATGCGGATTGACCAGATTGTGAAAGAGCAGTTTGGCAACTACGATGCTATCCGTAAAACGATTATCGGTGTGGTGCGGGATTTTGATATCAATCTTGTCCGCAACAGTACCATTGAAGAATTGTCGGAGGAACTGTGGATTACCAGTTCCCGTTACTGGCTGTCATATGCCCTGCTTGCGGTGACGGCATGGGTCAACAATTATCCCGAAGTGGCAAAAAATGCCCTTGCGGAGAGTGCCAGAAAGGACGTTATCAAAACCTCCCTGTTTTTCTGTCTTTTAAACCTGCGGTTCGAGAGGGTGCAGACGGCAAGAGAGTGGTTTAAAGTTTACTGCCGCACGCTCAATCCCGTTATGCTCCAGCAGGAAACCGCTGTCATGATACAGGCATTCATGGGCGGTGTTTTTGGCAAGGACAAGCAGTTGGAGCATGAAGTCAACAATATCATCAGCGAATGGATTAAGATTATTTCCGAAGATGCCGAAATCTGCAAGGGACTGGTAGCCAATTATGAAAGCTACTTTGAAAAATTCAACGTCAAGGCTTCCTGCAATTATGAAATGATAAAAAATTACTGTACCAATGCCGAAGAGGTGTCACGCTCCTTTACGGACGTTTCCAAGTATGACAAGCTGATTGAATTGGTGGAAAGTCTGAATGTAGAGGGAAAGATGTATACGGACGATAACTATAAGAGCCGTGTAGATGCCGTTCTGACCAGCCTTATCACCAATTATGATGAGGAAGAACGGGAGCTGAAAGAAGAACAGCAGTATTATCGCTTGATTATCGACAATGACGGCAACAAGAAAACGGCAGAGGAACAGTTTGAAAAAATCAAGGAACTGCGTCATGAGGGCTTTAATATCGGCAAGCAGATGATTGACTGGGCGATTTACTCGGATGACGGTCAGACGGATATGCAGGTACGAAAATTCGGCTTGCAGAATACCAAGGATTGGTTCAAAACAGCTCTTGACAACTGGACGGTCAAAATCAGGGAACGCTGTCCTGTACAGTACCAGCTTGCCATTGACGGCTGGACGGGCAGCAGCAATGGGGAGGATCTGGAAGAGCAGCGTGTGGGACTGAAAAACTACTTTGAAAACAACAAATTCCAGCTCATCTGTATCAATACGTTCAATATCGTGCTGGTCATTCTCTTTTTCATTGCCCTCATTGTCACCGTTGCGGCAGCAGCGGCAATGGCTCGTTTCGGCTTTAACATCGCATTTGTCATTGGGTTATTTTTGATGTTGGGTTCGGCAGGCTTTTTAGGCTTCCGCCTGCTCAGCGGCAAAAAGAAGTTTGAACAGCGTGTCATTGTGGCTGTCACTGCCTTAGAGGGAACGATGGCACAAATTACAGAGTTCCGCCGTTATTTTGAAGAAAATATCCGTAAAAAAGATGATGTATTAGAAAAAATTAACTTTATGTAAGGAGAATTACCATGGCAGAGAATCAAGAACTGGAATTTGAAGCCCTGATGCAGGAAAGGCTCAGAGATAACTTTGGCACGCCCGTGGAGGATAACAGTGAAAAGGTGACAGATGAACGTCTGAAAGAAATGAACAAAAAGCTGCCGTCATGGAACCTCGAACCGCCCCACCAATTCCTGAGATGACAAAGCCGCCTTCCTGTTATGCGGAATGGCTGGACTGCTTTGAGAGGCTCCGCACCAAATCGGTTGACAGCGGTTATATTCGTCTTTTACAGCAGGGAAGCTGCCGTGATGCAGATGCCGCCATTGCCTATCTGGAACAGCAGTTGGTACTGACGGAAAACGTGATGCTGAAACGGTTTGTCCGTGAGTTTCGGCGGGCGTTGGAAATGCATATCGCTTACGGGGAATATGACGGTTTGTACCGTATTTTTGAAAGGACTGCCAAAAAACTGGAGATGTGTCTGTTTTTTGTGGAGCTGGATTTCATGAGTGTCCGTTTTCGGGAAGAGCTTCGGGAATCGGTACAGGAATCTGCCCTGCAATTCTGGAACAGTGCCGTAGAGGCACTGTATCGTGACTGCATAGAAAACCATCAGGTGCAGTTGGAGGATCAGCTGTGGATGATCCGGCGAATCAAATTATTCCGTGAAAGAAAGATGACGGTGATATGAGTAATTACATTGATACCATGAAAGAGGTCAAGCACTACATTGCCGCCAGAACTCCCCTGATTATTCTCCGCACCTCCGAAAGAGAACGGGCAAAGCGGATGCTGGAGGCAATCGGACGGGAACTGCATACGGAAATCTGTTTTTATACCGACCCCAAACAGGTGGTTATGCTGAATGACCCGAAAGTTTCTGCTGATGCAGACGGGGATCCGATGGGCTATATGACACGCCTGTTTACCAAAAAACGAAAATGCATTTTTGCCTTTGCAGATGTTAAGAAAATCAGTGAAGATACCCTGTATACCCGTGAATTGGTTAATGTCCTGTATCTTGCAAAAGAGTCCGACTCCACCCTGATTCTCATTACCGATGACAAGGTCATGCAGAGGATCGCACGGTTTGGCATGATGACACGATTGGATCTGCCCGATTCCCATGAACGGCAGGAGCATATCCTGCGGTTTGTCCGAACCTATCAGAACCGCTATCCCGTGGAATGGGACAGCACGGATATTCTCAAAGCAGCCGCTTTGCTGCGTGGATTTTCCGAAATCCAAATCGAGAATATTCTGTCTTATGAAATCGTTTCTGCACAGGGTCTTTTCCGAAACCGCCTGTATGCACTCACCGGACAGAAAAGCCGTTTATATGCAGGCGTGTCCGCTATCCGTCAGGTCAGTGTTGACCGTACCATGCAGGTGTCGGGACTGGAGCAGATGAAAGCATGGCTGGCGGAAAAAAAACAGATTTTTTTTGCTTCGGACGAGGAGCTTTCTGCCTACGGGCTGGCACCGCCCAAGGGAATCCTTTTAGCAGGGGTACCGGGGTGCGGCAAGTCCCTGTCTGCCAAGATGATTGCCAAGGAATGGGAACTGCCGCTGTTCAAGTTTGACATTGCAGCGGTGTATGATAAGTGGATGGGCGAGAGTGAACGCAAAATGAGAGATGCACTGGAATTTATTGACAATGTTGCTCCGTGTGTTCTGTGGGTCGATGAAATCGAAAAGGCACTCTCTTCCTCCGAAACCAGTGATACCAGTCAGCGGATTTTAGGGCAGTTTCTGTTCTGGCTGCAGGAATCGGGCAGCCGTGTATTCATGGCTGCCACTGCCAATCGTGTGGACAGTCTGCCTGCCGAGTTGTTCCGCAAGGGGCGGTTTTCTGAGATCTTTTTCCTTGACCTTCCCGATACAGGAGAGCGGGGCAGTGCGTTGGCATACTATGCCGAAAAGTGCCTGCACGTGCATTTCAAAGAAGAACAGCTTGCCGAACTGACGGCTCTTTCGGAGGGGTTCTCGTTCTCCGAAATTGAGTATGCCGTCAAGGAAACGGCACAGCAATTGCTGTTGTACGGGGTGCAGAGCGTCACTATGGATACCATTCGGGAAAATTTCAAGAAAGTCGTTCCGATTGCGGTACGAGAAAAAGAAAAAATTGACAAAATTCGTGCATGGGGCAGGGAAAGAGCCGTCCCCGCACATCAGAGGGAGTGTGATGAATTTGGCAAGTATCAGTGAAATACAGTATCGTGTTGCCGAGATGCAGGCTGCCAACAATAACCTGAGAAATGAACTGTATCTGTTAGAGAGCGGGATCAACAATGCCCGTGAGGAATGGAACCGTCTGACGGGCAGAATCAACAATACCCTTATCAGCGGCAATGGCAGAGTGTCCAATTCACATGAACTTACATTGAATGCCTATGAATTGCAGTGCGATATCGAACGGCTTTACAAGCTGTTCAAATATATGGAGTCCGCCAATAAGAAAATCAGGGAACTCAATAATAAAATTTACTATGATTTTGCCAACTACAATGCGGTACGCAAGATTGTAGAAGCCATGCTCAACAATGTAGAAATTGCCTTTGTCAGTGACGCTGTCCTCACCAAGGCGATAGAGGTCAAGCATCTTCAGCTGCCCGACTATTGGCTGACCTGTGCCTTGCTTGCCATTATGGCATGGCGGAACGATGACAGGGTGCTGGCGGAAAAAGCACTGGAACGTGCCTGTATGCTCGATCAGAAGAATGCAGCGGTATTCTTTTTTGCCTTCCATATGCGTATCGGCAGGGACAGTACGGCACTGCAATGGTTTCATACCTACATTGCCTGTGATCTGACAGGGGAGGACAGTACCAATATTTTATTCATGTTTTCGCTCCTGAGCAAGACCACCGAATGTGATGACCGTACCTATGCCGCCGTCAATGACTTTGTGAACGGTATCATTCAGGAACGCCTGCATTCGGAAGGCTACAGTGAACAGACCATGGCACAGCGTATTGTCGGCTATTATGACCGTTTCCGCATTGAGGAACCAATGGACTATCCCCTGCTGAAAAAGTACTGCAAGGAAACAGAACTGCTCCAGCAGATTCTTGACCGTGCCTGCAATAACCGTAATATCCTTGATTTTATCCGCAAGACGGTCAATATTACCGCTACGGAAAAAAATAACCGTCTGAACAGCTTTATTGATGATGTCATTCGCCGTTCCAACAAGAGTGAAGTGGACGTTCGCAATGAGATTCATTACAATGAACTGGTCATTGCCCATAAGGGAGATGTTGACAAGGCGAAGGAAGAGCAGGAAGCATGGCTTCTGCATAATCGGAACCAGTTGGATATTATCGGTGAAATTGTAGATTGGGTATATGCACCGGGCAGTACGGAGATCAATGCCGTTGAAAAACAGCGGCTGTTCATCGTTATCAAAACCCTCAGTGAAAAAGCCGCTGATATCTATGCCGAACAGTACAGAAGCCGTGTCCGCCATGACCTTGACATACAGATTGAGGAATATGTCTCCCATGCCGACCTGACCAATGAAGCAGAGGAATACCGCAAAATTGACCAGTATTTTGAAACTAAGGCGGCTGACCTGATGGCACAGCAAAAAATCTGGCCAAGCTTTCTATGGTTTGGTGCAGGTGTCCTGAGTCTTGCGGGAGCAATCGCTCTGCACCCTGCCCTGTTTGTAGTGAGTGCCGCAGGCGTTCTGGGAGGGGTCGGTCATATCCTGCTGACCGGCAAACGCAAAAAACAAATTGCTTCTTCCTGCCGCAGAGAGGCCGATAATACCAAAGCTATCTTTTCAAGACTCAAAGAGGACTATCAACGCTATCAGGAGGAATATGCCTCCTATGACAGCTATTACGATGAAATCAAAGAAGAATTTGCGAAGCTCTAAAAAATGCCGACCTGTGAATGGTCGGCATTTTCAGTGTATGAGCAGTCGGGAAACGGCTGTCAGCAGTAAGATGATGCCTGCCGCAACAGAAAAATAAGCTTGCCTGATACGGCTGGTACAGACGATTTTTTTGGCAAAGTACTCTCCAAAGCATAAAAAAAGCATTTGAAAGATACTGCACATCACAGGAACCAGCATTAACCATCCTTTGCCGATTCCTGCACTGATTCCTGCTGAAAAGGAATCTGCTGACAGGGCAAGTCCCATCCATAAGGCTTCTGTTGCTTCGATGTTGGCAGAGTGGTTGATATCACATTCGACAGGCTCTTTGTTTCTTACGGCACTGACCAGCATATATCCTCCCAGCAGTCCTAACAAAGCACTGCCCAGTACCCTGCCAAACTCCTCCGACACGATGCAGCTCAGCCAATTTCCGCCTACTACCGCTCCTGCTGTCACCACAAAGGATACCGTGCAAATAATGATTTTGGCTTTCCACGGCGTCCCGATTCTTTTCAGACCACAGGAAATCCCGATGGTCAGAGCATCTATGCTCAGTGCTGCACTCAGCAGCAACAATTCTATCACTCCCACGTTGCCCCCTCCACTCTTTCATACCATCATATGACAAGAGCCTCCAAAGGGTGAAAACGATGTGTATTAGTAAAATTTGCGTATTTCGATTGAAAAAAAAGAACAAACATGATAAAATAGTCTGTACACAAGGAGTGAGGAGCAATGAGCAGCTATTTGAGAAGAACTTGGGCAGAAGTAGATATTGATGCCCTGAAACATAATTTTGATGTGATAAGGAAAAATGTGTCCCCTGCAGCAAAGATCATGTGTGTCATTAAGGCGGATGCCTATGGACACGGAGCGGTGTTTCTGGGAAAGCTGTATGAAAAAATGGGAGCGTCACGCTTTGCCGTTTCCAATATCGAGGAAGCGATGCAGTTGCGTGAAAACGGCATTACTCTGCCGATACTGATTTTGGGGTTCACGCCCGCTTTTATGGCAAAGACCCTTGCCCAACAGCATATCAGTCAGGCCGTCTTTTCCGAAGAGTATGCCCGTGAACTGGCAGACTATGCTTTTCAGGATGATGTGACCGTCAAGGTGCATATCAAGCTGGATACGGGTATGAGCCGTATTGGCTTCATGTATCAGGATACCGAGCGTGACAAGGATTCTCTTGCACAAATCAAACGTGTCTGCCGCCTGAACGGGCTGGAAGCAGAGGGAATTTTTACCCACTTTGCCCTCTCCGATGAGGGGGAGGACGGCAAACAGCCGACACAAAAGCAATTTGACTGCTTTACCGATGCGGTCAGTCATCTGATTACGGACGGGATTCATTTTCCCGTGATACACTGTGCCAACAGCGGTGCGATTATGGACTATCCGGCAACGCACTATGACTGTGTCAGGGCAGGCATTATCCTTTACGGACTGTCCCCCTCCCCCAAACTGGAGGGCAAGCTGGACTTGCAGCCTGCCATGCAGATCAAGAGTGTCATTGCACAAATCAAGACCGTTGCCCCCGATACACCTGTCAGCTACGGTGCAACCTACATCACCAAACAGACTACTCGCATTGCCACCGTGCCTATCGGCTATGCGGACGGCTATACCAGAAGCCTTGGCAACCGTGCCTATATGACCGTCAACGGTCAGAAAGCCCCTGTTATCGGCAGAGTATGCATGGATCAGCTCATGCTGGACATCAGTGATATTGACGGGGTAAAGGTCGGTGATGAAGTGACGGTCATCGGTGACGGAAAAAACAATACCCTTTCCTTTGACGAAGCTGCCAGAATGACGGGAACGATTAACTATGAACTGGTATGTCTTGTGGGCAAGAGAGTGCCGAGGGTCTATATCCACCACGGCAAAAAAGTCGGCATTATGGACAGTATCAGACCCCAATTAAATGAGGAGTGAGGAAGGATGAAGCTGCTTGTCATTGACGGAAACAGTATCTTGAATCGGGCATTTTACGGGATCAAGCTGCTGACCACCAAGGACGGACAATATACCAATGCCATCTACGGCTTTATGACGACACTGCTCAAGCTGCTGGAAGAAAGCAGTCCTGAGGCAGTGGCAGTGGCATTCGACCTGAAAGCACCAACGTTCCGCCACAAGGCTTATGACGGCTATAAATCCAACCGCAAGGGAATGCCCGAAGAGTTGGCAATGCAGATGCAGCCGCTGAAAGATTTGCTGACGGCACTGGGCTATGCCATTGTGACCTGTGAGGGCTTTGAAGCGGACGACATTCTCGGCACGCTGGCACATACCTGCACCGAAAACGGCCATGAATGCATGATTGCCACCGGCGACAGGGATAGTCTGCAACTGGTTTCCAAAACGGTCACGGTCAGAATTGCCGCTACCAAGATGGGCAAGCCGGAAGTGACCTTGTATGATGAAGCCAAAATCATGGAAGTATATGGTGTCACACCGCCGCAGCTCATTGATATCAAGGCGATTCAGGGAGATACCTCCGACTGTATTCCGGGTGTTGCCGGCATTGGTGAAAAGGGTGCCAAGGACTTGATTGGCCGTTTCGGGAATCTGGACTATATTTACCAAAATCTTGATACAATTGATATCAAACAGGGGATTCGCAAAAAGCTGACAGAGGGCAAAGACAGTGCCTATATGAGCCGTATGCTCGGTACGATACGCACGGATGCTCCAATTGACACGGATATATCCCATTATATCCAGTCATTCAGTGATGTCAGCCGTGTGGAACGTATCATTACAGAACTGGAGTTTTATAAGTTGAAACCCAAACTGCTGGCACTGTGCCATGGCAATGCCGTGCAGGAAGTGCCTGCGGACGATATTGTCAATACCCCTGTACTGGCATACTGCGAACCTGACAATTTGATGGAGCTTTATGACCATCTGAAAGGCAGGAAAGTGGATTTTCTGGCGGAAGATACCACGCTGACCCTTTCGGACGGCAAAACGGTATATGCTCTCCATTCGCTCATGCCGGATTTTGGGGCGTTTCAGGAACGATTCTTTCATGACGAAAGCATTTTGAAACGGACTCATAACAGCAAACCTG
>ONUD01000180.1 GCA_900320925.1 uncultured Eubacteriales bacterium | reverse complement strand
GCTTACCACTTTGGCAGAAATTTTGGTAAGTGATAAAGTAACCCAAGCCTCCCTCCGTGAGGGAGGTGGCAAAAGCTGGTAAATTATTTGCCCCAATGCCATATTTTTCTTCACGCAATGAATTAATTGAATAACAGGGAGTTGTCCAGCTTTTGACGGAGGGAGCGTGGCGGCAATGCCGTTTCTGGTTGCCATATCTGTCATCGGGAAAATGAATTTGTGCCTTTCACAACACCTTTGAAAATTTGCTCATTGACAGTTAATAATCATTCTTATAAAGAAAAATGTATAGTATGTATAGTTGCCCTATACCTTTCGTATAAAAACAAAATCAAAATATATAAAAAGTACTGAAAGTGCCGTCACACCCGTCACACTCGACAGCTCCACTCTCATAATTGTGCATTATGCATTGTGAATTGTGCATTGTTCTGCTCTCATCAAGTATTCTGCCACACCGTCACGGTCACTGCTTCCAATGATATAGTCGGCATAAGGCCGTACCCCCTCGGCACAGTTGCTGACGGCAATGCCCACATCGGCGGCTTTCAGCATATCAATGTCATTCAGGTTGTCACCGAATGTCACCAGCCTGTCAGCCCCGACCAGTTCTTTCAGTTTCAGTACCCCTGCCGCCTTGGTAGCCTTGGCACTGAACACCTCCAGAAAATACAAGTCAGAATAGTTGTCACTATATAAAGTTGGTTTTGCCATCGGCAGGGCTTGTATCGCTTCACAGATAGGTTTCAGTCTTTCATAGGTATCTACCATTGTAAAGTAGATAATCCTGTCATCGGCAGTAATGTTAGAAACCTGTCGGAAGCTCTTGTAATCCTGGTCTTTTCTGGCAAGGAAGAAATTTCTCTCCACCTCGTTTTGCAGTCTTTCAAATTCCACATGAATCCCACAGTCCTCGTCAAAGCGGTAGACAAAGGACATTCTGTCAAACGAATGCAGAATGGCAATGACACGCTCTGCCGTATCCCTGTCCATGGGGGTACAGCCGATATAGCGTTTTGTCGGGAAGTCGTACATCAGTACCCCATTGAGCTGTATGCAGGGGATACGGATATCCAGCTGTTCCAGTATGCTCATGCAGGACTGGCTTCTTGCCGTAGCAACGGAGAATAACATTCCTTTTTGTATCAGCTCTCTGATGATACGGGCAGACTTTTCTGAAAGCCGTGCATGGCTGTCCAGCAGAGTGCCGTCAAGGTCGGATACATACAGCGTTTTCATGCTGACACTCCCATCTGCTCAAAGTAGTAGGTCATATCCTGCAAGATCAGTGTCTGACAGCCGGCAAACGGCTTGGCAGAGAATTTGCCTTTGCGTTCGGTGCCGTCATGCATATAAAGGATTCCCTCGCCCTCCGGCAGACCCTCTGCAAACATTCCCGTATAGCGGTGGTCGGAATACAGCACCGTTCCTGCTCCGTCCGGCAGACCGTCTTTCAGTCTGCCTGTATAAATGCCCTGTGCCGTTCCGATGGGCAGGGGCTTTTCAATGATAAATTCGGGTGTTTTGCGGTAGAGTTTATAGGCGGTATCATCCAGACGGCTGCACACCGGCAGTTCCGGCAATTCCTTCAAAAATACTTTCATAGCTTTTTCAGGTGCGTTGTTGCGGAAGATTCCCTCAAACTGCTTTTCACAGCTGGCAACAAACGTACAGCCCATACCGTTTCGCATTCCATTGCTGACACTGCCGTAATAAACCGGCATCCCGTTCCCGTCATACTCGCACATATAGGTCAACACATCCGCTTCATACAGGCATTCCCTGATAATCTTATGTTCGGCAATCTCATTGATTCTGCCGTCACGCCTGCCGTTTTTAAACATTCCGACAAAACGTGCCTCACCATCCTCATAGAGAATACCACTGCCATGATAGCAGTCGTTTTCCCACATTCCCTGATAATACATCTCATTGTTCTTAAATTCCACGCCATAGCCGTTCCGCTTGCCGTCCGAAAATGTACCAATGTAGACCGCACTGCCGTTTTCCATCAGCTTGCCCTCGCCGTGGTACAGGGAATTGCGGAACTCACCCTCATAGATTTTTTCTCCGTCCTGATAGGCAATGCCCTGTCCGTTGCGGTGCATATCCGTCCATTCGCCGCTGTAAATCAGCTTCTTTTCGGCATTGTACTCATTGAAAATACCCGTCGGCTCTCCATCCACGAACCTGCCCTCGGCATAGCCCCCGTCATCGGAAAACAGCTTGCCTGTCCCGTTATACACATCATCCACAAAACTGCCTTCATAAATCACCTTGCCGTCATGGTCGGTCAGTGTTCCTTTGCCATAAGCCTTTCCTCTGCGGAATGCCCCTTTCAGGGTTCCTCCGTTTTCCAGATACAGTGTTCCCTCTCCGCTGTAAAGGCTGTTAGCCCACTGTCCCTGATAGTGGACGGTACCGTCCGCACGATAGGACGTTCCCGTTCCTGTACGGCAGTTATCCTTGTATTCTCCCGTGTAAAGCAAGTCACCTTCACTGCTGAACTGCGTCCCTGTACACAGAAATTCCCCATCCTTGTACTTGCCGACAAAGAAGGTTTTGTCCTCCTCGTTATAGGTAATCCCTGCCCCATGCTTCTGTTCATGATCCACGTTTCCGACGTAAAGCAGTTTTCCTTTCCTGTCAAACGTGGCACCGACATTCATGGAACGGTTGCCCTTCCACTCTCCGATAAAGGCACTGCCATCTGTCGGGGAGAACGTCACCCCCAGACCGCTGCGTTGGTTGTCTTTCCAGCCGCCCGCATAGCACAGCTTTCCCGATTTATAGTAATACACGCCAAAGCCGTCCCGTTTGTCGCAGGCATACTGTCCCTCATAGGCAGTTTCACCGTTTTTCATGGCAGTTCTGCCCTTGCCGTGACGCCTATTATCCTTGAGGTCGCCAAAGTAGAAGTAGCGTACCCCGCCCGATTCAATTTGCTGTTTGTCGAGGGTTTCATACGGGCATTCTCCCGCAAAGGTACACTGCCTTTCATACGGCACGCCCTCTTCGGCACGCTCGATAATCGCTGTTTCCGGCTCGGCAGCCGCTTCCTCTTCTTCAGGCACCTCTGCCGGCACAAACACTTCTTCCTCCACAGCAGGCGGCTGTACTGTTTCCTCCTCTTCGGAAAGGTAAATGGCTTCACTGCCGGACAAATCAAATGCCGGCTTTTCTTCCTCCAGCTTTGACGCATCTACGATAAAGGAAGAACGCCCTGTTCCAAGGGTTTCCGGCTCCTCCTCTTCCATCATCTGTTCCAGTGCCTTTTTCCGTCTTTCATACTCGGATTTGGAACAGAAGTAAAAGCTGCCCTTGCTTGTCATGCAAAAGACCGGCGGTTCACTGGTCATGATGTTGAGCTTTTCTGTCAGCTCGTGATCCAAGGAAACATTGAACGGCACCAATGTTTCGGTATCATGGGGCGTTTTCAGGAGCAGGACGGGCTGTTCCTTTTCCGTTGAGGGAAAGACCTCCGACAGGATACGCTTGTCCTCAGGGGCAAGGAACTCTGTTTTCAGCCAGCGGTGCCTTTTGTCAAAAAAAGCACGTTTGACCGGTTTGTGACGGTCGTTAAGCGTTTCCACATAGTAGCCCCCTGCGGTATCAAACACCCGTTCCAACTGTCTGCCGTCCTTTTTCAGCTTTCTGTAACGGAGGCTTACCCCGTCCTCCATGACATAGCTGTAATTATACAGTTCCGTATCGGTTTTGAGATTGCCCCTGCCCTTTTGCTTGGCACCCGTTTCAAAAAAGCGTTTTCTGACGGCACTGAGTATATCGCTGCCGTCCCATGATTCACTTTCCGCACCGTACACACCATAATAAATGAGGTTTTTATCCAGATTCTGAAATATAATAGATTCCATGATACCTTATCCCTTTCCTGCTGCTCAAACTGCTATTATCATACAATAAAATCCTCTTTTTTGCAAGTCATCCCAAAATATAACCTATCTTTTTATAGGGGAATCTGATAAATGAGGTAGATTTTTTGGAAAAGTTGTGTTACAATGGTAAAGTATCGAAAAATCAAAGGAGGAATTGCACATGTCAAAGGCAGGAACACCCCTTGGTGTTCGCAAAAAAAATTACTATCTCAGGACGTTTTTGTGGGCTTTTGCACTGGCAGCACTGATATTTTTGCCGTGGATGGTCTACAACAAGGGCTATTTTTTCTTCTACGGAGATTTTAATGTCCAGCAGATCCCGTTTTACCAGATGATCCACGATGCCATCCGCCAGGGCAACATCGGCTGGAGCTACACGACCGACTTGGGTGCCAACATCATCGGCTCTTACAGCTTCTACATGATTGGCAGTCCGTTTTTCTGGCTGACACTGCCGTTTCCGAGCAGTTGGGTACCGTATATGATAGCCCCGCTGCTGATGCTGAAATTTGCCCTTGCCGCACTGGGTGCTTACACCTTCCTGAGAAGGTACCTCAACAATCAGCATTATGCCATGATTGGTGCCATGCTGTATGCCTTTTCGGGCTTCGGTATCTACAATATTTTCTTCAACCACTTCCATGAAGCCATGATTACCTTTCCGTTCCTGCTGGCGGCAGTGGATGCGTTTATCTATGAAAAACGCAAGGGCTATGTGGCATTTGCTGTGTTTGCCTCCGCCTTCATCAACTATTACTTCTTTGCCGGACAGGCAGTGTTTGTATTCCTCTACTGGGTCATCCGAATGAATACGGGCAGTTTCAGGATGTCTTTCAAGGAGTTCCTGCGGTTTGCTTTGGAAGTCATTGCAGGCTTCCTGTGTGCCGGCATCGTACTGGTACCGTCCATTCTTGCCGTGCTACAAAATTCCCGTGTCAACAACTTCCCCAACGGTTGGGGGGCAGTCGTCTACACCAGTGAGCAGAGATATATCCATATTCTCCAGTCCCTTTTCTTCCCGCCGGATATGCCCGCCTATGCAAACTTCACTCCTGACTCCAATGCCAAATGGGCATCCGTTGCCGCATGGCTGCCAATGTTCAGCATGGTCGGTGTCTTCTCGTTCTACAAGCTCAAAACCCATAAATGGCTGCGTACCCTGATTCCGGTTCTGCTGGTGATGGCAATGGTACCTGTCTTTAACTGCCTGTTCCAGCTTCTGAACACGGCTTATTATGCAAGATGGTTCTATATGCTGACACTCATGCTGTCCATGGCAACCGTACTTTGTCTGGATAACGAAAAAACCGACTACAAGGGCGGCTTGAAAATCACCTTTGCCGTGACACTGGTCATGACCTGCCTGATCGGACTCATGCCCACCACCACCACCGATACCAAGGGTGTCAAAAATACCACCTACGGCATTGAAAAATATGCTGACCGCTTCTGGATCTGGGTAGGGCTTGCCTTTATCGGTCTGATTGCCCTGACCGTTGCCCTGAATTTCCGCAGAACGAAAAAAGCATTTCCGAGAATGCTGACGGTTTTCCTGTGCCTGATGATTGTCCTGTACGGCAATGTACTGGTGGGAGTCGGCGTAGTCAACTCCAGCTACAAGGGCAAGTACATCACCGAAAATGCCATCGGCAACAAAGGGGCTTTCAAGGAACTGGATGACCTGCAAAACGTGCGTTCCGACTTCTACGGTGAAATGGACAATATGGGTATGTACTGGCAGATTCCCACCATTCAGGCTTTCCAGAGCATTGTTCCCGGTTCAATCATGGACTTCTATAAATCCGTTGGTGTGGAAAGAAGCGTGGGTTCCCGTCCCGAAACGGACGTGTATGCCATCAGAAGCCTGCTATCCTGCAAGTACCTGTTTGACTATGAAAACGACTCCAAGGATTTCGGCAGCAACACAGATTCCACCAAAATGCCGGGCTGGAAGCTGATTCTGACCAAAAACCACTATAAGGTCTATGAAAACAGCTACTATCTCCCCTACGGCTTCACCTATGACAGCTATGTGACACAGGAAGAATTTGACAACTGTGCCGAGAAAAACAGAAGTCTGCTGCTGCTGAAATCCATGGTTCTGACACAGGAGCAGGTGAAAAAATACAGTGACATTTTGGAACACGGCGATGTTAATTCCTACCGTTATACACAGTCCGAATATTTCTCTGACTGCCAAAAGAGGGGCAGACTGGTATGCAGCTCCGTGAAATTTGAAAATAACTGCATGACCGCCAAAATCAAAACAGCGGATACTGCCCAACTGGTCTTTTTCAGCATTCCCTATGAGGACGGCTGGAGTGCCACGGTCAACGGCCAAACGGCTGAAATTGAAAAAGTCAATGTCGGTTTCATGGCGGTGAAAGTGCCTGCCAATACCGATTCTACGATTGTATTCCGCTATGCAACCCCGGGTCTTGGTATGGGTGCATTGGTGACACTGGGGGGGGCTGTGATACTGGTACTGTACATGGTGCTGTACAAGAGTCCCAGAAAGCGGGAAGAATACGGTATCATCGTCTTTGATGACATGAGCGGGGAATCGTTTGACGAAACGGTGAACAACGGCTTTGAAAAGGTTGTCCGCCGGAAAAAAGAAAAGGAACCGCCTGCCGAAGAAGCAGTGAAAGAAGAACCTGCCGACACCCCCGAAGCACTCCTGCATGAACAGGTCAGGGAAAATGAAGAAATGAACCATGCCGATATCGGCAAGCTTTTTGAAGAAACCGAACCTCCTCAGACGGAAACAGCAGAAGAAACGCCTGCCGAAGAAGCTCCTGCCAAAGAAGCTCCTGCCGAAGAAGCTCCTGCCGAAGAAGCTCCTGCCGAAGAAGCTCTGACAGAGGACGAAAACAACCGAACCAAACTGTAAATCATGCAGTAAAAACAGGCTGCGGCGTATTCTCATGCCAAAGCCTGTTTTTATCCATCTATAAATGAGCCAATTGGCAAAGGTGTTGTGAAAATGCACAAATTCATTTTCCCGCTGAAAGGAATAACAATTGATACTGCGTTGCCGCCACGCTCCCTCCGTCAAAAGCTGGACAACTTCCTGTTGTTCAATCAATTCATTGTGTGAAGAAAAATATGGCATTTTGGAAGATAACTTACCAGCTTTTGCCACCTCCCTCATGGAGGGAGGCTTATCCACTGCTTACCACTTTGGCAGAAGTTTTGGTAAGCGATAAAGTAACGCAAGCCTCCCTCTGAGAGGGAGGTGGCAAAAACCGTACAAATAAAGCGATAATAGCAAGTAACTTTGATAACAGGGGGAAAATATCCCATGTAATGAAGTGACAGCGGTTTTTGACGGAGGGAGCGTGGCGGCAATGAATTTTCCGTTGTCATGTCAAACATCGGGCAAACGTCCCCCTTTTTGTGCAATTTTCAGATTTGCTCATTTATCGTATCAATGTACAATGATGTGTGAAGAAAGGAAAAGGAAACATGCCGACCGTTTATTTTGTAGTGCCGTGTTATAATGAAGAAGAAGTGCTGCCTGAAACCGTGAAGCGGCTGACAAAAAAGCTCAACGGGCTGATGGCAGCAGGCATGGCAGATGAAGCAAGCCGTATGCTGTTCGTGGATGACGGCAGCAGGGATAAAACATGGGAAATCATTGCCGCCTACACTGAAACCAACAAGTATGTCGCAGGTGTTAAGCTTTCCAGAAACAGAGGACACCAAAATGCACTGCTCTGCGGGCTGATGACGGCAAAGGAGCATTGTGACTGTGCCATCTCACTGGATGCGGACTTGCAGGACGATATTGAAGTCATTGACCAATTCCTTGAAAAATATCAGGAGGGCTGTGAAATCGTCTATGGTGTCCGCAGCAGCCGTGAAAAGGATACGGTCTTTAAGCGTTCCACCGCACAGGGCTATTATAAATTCATGAAGGCACTGGGCGTGGATATTGTTTACAACCATGCCGACTACAGGCTCATGGGCAAAAAGGCACTCGATGCCCTTGCGGAATACAGGGAAGTGAATCTGTTTTTGCGTGGGATCGTACCGCTGATTGGATACCGGTGTGATTATGTGTACTACGAGCGGAATGAACGGTTCGCAGGTCAATCCAAGTATCCCCTGACAAAGATGCTGAAATTCGCCGTGGACGGCATTACCTCTTTCAGTGTCAAGCCGCTGAAAATTATTTCCAACCTCGGTATTGTCATCTGCTTTTTAAGCATTATCGGGTTTATCTATGCACTGGTATCCTTTTTTATGGGCAGTGCCGTGGCAGGATGGGCTTCTACCATCTGCTCCATCTGGTTTTTAGGCGGTCTGCAAATGCTCTGTATCGGCATTGTCGGCACGTATGTCGGGAAAATCTACAGCGAGGTCAAACACCGTCCCCGTTACCGCATTGAAACAACCATTATCAACAAGGAGTGATTACCATGCCTTTTGGAGAGAAAATATTGGCCTATCAGAAAGAGATGTTGCAGGACATTCATGAATTGCTCCAAATCCGTTCTGTTTCGGCAACTGACAAACAAGCGGCTTCCCAAGCCTTGGAATGGATTCTTGCAAGGGCAGAACGCATGGGCTTCCGTACCAAAAATATACAGGGAATTGCCGGTCACGTGGAATACGGTGACGGCAAAGAACTGGCGGCTGTATTGGCA
Organism: uncultured Eubacteriales bacterium; assembly: GCA_900320925.1. Lineage (GTDB taxonomy): Bacteria > Bacillota > Clostridia > Oscillospirales > Acutalibacteraceae > UBA1213. Next base: position 7,368 of record ONUD01000180.1, on the reverse strand, counting down.
CACGTGGATGTTGTGCCGGCAGGAGAGGGCTGGAGTGTCGAGCCTTATGCCCTGACCGAAAAGGACGGCAGACTGTACGGCAGAGGACTCGTTGATGATAAAGGGGCTGCCGTGGTTGCCCTGTACTGCCTGAAAGCACTGAAAGATAACGGCATTATCCCCCAAAGACGCATACGGCTCATTTTCGGTGCCGCCGAAGAAATCGGTATGCATGACATGGAGGTATATTTTGCTGAGGAGGAAATGCCCGCTATGGCATTCACCCCTGATTCCGAATATGGGATCTGCTGTTGTGAGAAAGGCATTTTGCAGTTGGAAATTTCTGCCCCTGCCAATGACAGCACGATTCTGCCATCCTTCCATGCCGGTACAGCGGTCAATGCCGTTCCCGCCAAGGCGGAAGCAGTACTTGATAAAGAAACACTCAGCATTGTCGGCAAGGCGGCACACGCTTCCACCCCCGAACTGGGCATCAATGCCGCCGCTCAATTGATACAGTCCCTGCCGGAAACTTCTTTGAACAGTCTGTGCCGCTTCCTGCACGATACCATCGGCATGGAAACAGACGGCCGTTCTCTTGGCATTGCCTGCCTTGATGAACCATCGGGAGCATTGACGGTCAATCTCGGCAAGGTGGCAATTGATGACCAGCACTGTCATGCCTATCTTGACATTCGCTATCCCGTAACGGCAGATTTCACAATGCTTCTCAAGACAGTCGGCAAAAAAGCGGCTCCTTATGGCCTGAAAGTGGGACTCCACAGCCATGAAGCCCCGCTGTTTGTAGAAAGGGACGCTCCTGTCATCAAGATTCTGCAAAAGGCCTACCAAGCCGTCACCGGTACCGAAGCCAACCTGTATGCCACAGGCGGCGGTACGTATGCCCGCACCCTCAAAAACAATGGGGTAGCATTCGGCCCTGTATTTGCGGACGATCCTGCCCATATCCATGACACCGATGAAAGCATGAAAAAGACCAATTTTCTGCTCCATGCACAGATTTGTCTGGAAGCCCTCTACGGACTTGCCACCTAAAACAGCAGGGGCGGCTGATAGCATCATCAGTCGCCCCTGCTGCTTTTGTGGAGTTTTTTTATGAAGAAGATGGAGTAAGCAATTTCGATGGTTTTATTGTAGCAATACATTATGAACAGAGTATGAATTTTCGTTAAAACGATTGCAAAAGAAACCTGTAAAATTTTTCAGAAAAAACAGCCGACACCTGCCAAGAGGTATCGGCTGTAATGCTTATGATTGACGTGTATGTATTGTCACGACGATTCCTTTGTGTGTTGGCGGCACCAACCCATCACGGCAGAAGCGATCTGTTCCATCGCCACCGCAGCGAAAAAGGTCACAACGGTATACAGCAGCATCTTCCATCCTGACGGAAGACCGAGTACCGCATCAAGATACCGCACGGCTAAAAAATAGCCTGATGCCATGAGAAAATAGCTTCCAAAATATACCATGACAGGGTAGGCAAAGCGAACCATGAGTACCACGGCCACTGCCCACAGCAGATACGACCATTCTGCCTGCGGAAAGGCATGGTACATTCGGGGAACTGTAGAAAAAAATGCGACAGCCATTACAAAGAATATGACGTTTTCGAGCAAAAAGTGAATTATCGTTTTTTCTTCCCGACTGTACTCCGCATCTTTCAGCCAACAGCCGACTACCGTTCTTCCGAGGGCGGCCAGCGTCATGACCGAGAAAACGAAAAACAGCTTATAACTCAGTTCGGTCAGCGTCAAAGCATATTCCAACATATAGAGTACATCAATGACACCATAAAAAAGGAAAACACCTACCCACCGCAGTTCGGGTGACAAACTGTTAAACACGGCATTGATAGTGGAATTTTCCATTTCCCACGGTACAAAGCTGCTCAGGACAGAGGCAAACAGAAAACTGACCACTGCCACAAACAAAGCGGGATGCTTACGATAAATCCGTTCCAGACATTTTAACATAAAGTTGGCGTTCACGGTTTTGAGATTTCTCATGATCCATGCTCCTTTTCTTTAGATAAAACGTGGTTTTTTGCCGACACTCCCCTGCTTCTCACCGCACGGCAATCCGTTTTTTACAGCATACAGCTTCTTTCCAGCTATTCAGGCACTGCCGCAGACAATCACAAAGGATACATCACTTCAGTAAGCATATCAAAAGCCACAGAAGCCACGGTATTCCGTGCCAATTACCAAAAGGCTGTCTCAACAGTCGCTATGCACGTACCGTGTGACATCCGGGACTCTTTTTTTCCCTATTTTATTGTCAAGGTTCAATTGATGTAAAAATTATAACATTGATGATTAAATTTGTCAATATTTTTTCTAAAAATAAATTTCATTTGCATAACGATGGGATATGTGATATGATAGAGAAGCAATCATCGCAGGAAAGGAAATGAGGAATATGAAAAAACGAATTGCTTTGGCAGTTGTCCTGACACTTGCGGCAAGTATCCTGTCAGCAGGCTGCCAGACTGCCAAGGAACCCTCCCAGACAAGCACCACCGCCGTTTCTTCACAGGTCAGCGTGGAATCACAAACCGAGGAAAGCCAATCCTCTGACTATCCCCCGCCGCTGGAGGAGGATAAGGTCTATTATGCGGACATCCATATCCGTGACGAGGGAACCATCACCATCAAGCTTGACCAGAAAGCCGCTCCTATCACAGCCGCCAATTTTGTGGCACTGGCTGAATCGGGCTTCTATAACGGACTGACATTCCACCGTATCCTCAAAGGCTTTGTCATGCAGGGCGGCGCCCCTAAGAAAAACGGTACGGGCGGTTCGGAGCATACCATTGTCGGAGAATTTGAGCGAAACGGCATAACCAATGACCTGTCACATACAAGAGGGGCTGTATCCATGGCAAGAAGCTCCTTATCCATGGACAGTGCCAGTTCCCAGTTCTTTATCGTCCATCAGGATTCTGCCCTTTCTCTTGACGGCCTGTATGCCTGTTTCGGCTATGTGACAGAGGGCATGGAAATCGTTGACAAGATCTGCACCGAAGCCAAACCGATTGATAAGAACGGCTCTATCCAAGAGGATCAGCAGCCTGTCATGGAATCCGTTACCATCCGTACAGAATAACCATCGTGCCGATACACGCTGTATCGGCATTTTTGTGTCACGGAAATCCATTTTGAAACTACCTATGAGCAAATTTTCAAAGTTGTTGCGAAAAGGCACAAGTTCATTTTCCCGTTGAAAGATATGACAATTGATATTGCAAGGAAGTTTCCCTTGCCATGTCACACATCGGGCAAACGTCCCCGTTGATACATCATTCTTTATCAGAAACTTGATTTCCGTGTTTTTGTGTGAAGAGTGCTTGAAAATAAGGGCGAAATATGGTATCATGAGTGGTATCAGGTAAGAAAGAGAGAAAAAGATATGAAACAGCTATTTCACCTATTGCTGACAGCTATTTTGCTATTCAGTGCCGTACCGCTGTCCGAGATACACGTTCATGCCGCCAATATTATTGATAACGGCGATTATGTCTATCAGGTGCTGGAGGACGGCAAAAGCGTTTCCATCATCACTTATCGGGGCAACAGCCTGTATGTGTCCCTGCCGTCCAGGGTCGAAAAATACAAGGTGACCACCGTAGGAGCGGCTGCTTTCATGACCAACAGCACTATCAAAGAACTGGAGTTGTCCGAATCCATAAAGACCGTCGCCCCGAATGCCTTTGCCGAGTGTACGGCACTGAAAAAACTGACCATCCCCGGCAATGTCAAGACGATTGGAGATTCTGCCTTTATCCGCTGTACCGCCTTGCAGACCGTAAAAATCGAAGATGGAACACAGAAAATCGGTGATTACTGTTTTGCAGGCTGCCGGAAACTGGAGGAACTGTCCCTGCCGAACAGTCTGGACGAAATAGGAGCCTATGCCTTTTTCAGCTGCACCGCCCTCAAAGAGATACAGGTTCCCAAAGCATTGCAACGTTTCGGCGGTTATGCGTTGGAGGGGACGGCATGGATGCAGCAGCAAACCTCCGAATTTGTCATTGTCGGCGACGGCATTCTTGTCAGATACAACGGCAAGGACAAAGCCAAAAGCCTGCCCGACAGCGTGAAAAGCATCGGAGAATATGCCTTTGCCAAAAATACGGAGATTACGGACATCCTTCTCCCCCGTACTGTCATTTCTGTCGGAGCTGCTGCGTTTGAGGACTGCACCTCCCTGGAAAAAGTCAGCCTGCCCGATAATGTCCGCTCCATCGGAGCCAATGCTTTCCGTCACTGTGACGTACTGGATAACGTCAAGCTGCCGAAAAATCTGTCCAAAATGGAAGCCGGCTGTTTTCAGGATTGTCGGGGACTGCGTGAAATCACCATCCCCTCCTCCGTCAAACAAATCGGCTCTGCCGCCTTTCAGGGCTGTACGGCTCTGGAAACAATCAGCTTCCAAAACGGTCTGCAAACCGTTGAAGACAGGGCATTTGCGGACTGCACCCGTCTGGGAAGAGTCGTCTTTCCCGAAACTGTCAAGCAATTGGGCGTTTCGGTATTCTGCAACTGCCACAGTCTGACAAGGGTGGAATTTAACAGTGCCGTGAAACTTCCCTCTGCTGCTTTTACCGACTGTATTCACCTGACGGATGCCGCCTTTTACAAAGACCCTTCCTCCATCGCTGAACATGCTTTCCACCACTGTTCTCCCGACCTGACACTCTACAGCAGTCAAAGTGATGCCATGCAGCAATATGCCAAGGATAATCAATACAACAGTGAAACGCTCCGCAGCATGAAAGTATATGTGAATCGAGGTGCCTTGAAACCGGAAGAGGATGCCAATGAAACGCTGTTTTCGGGAGGATACACCGCTATTGTCATCATGATTCTGATCATCGACTTTGCCATTGTGCTGTTTTTTGCCGTACACATCCTGTCCTCCCAGCCGAAAGGAAAGCATGGCAAAACAGGCAAATATGCGGGCAGGCATACCGCTAAAAAAACATGAAGTATGCTGTACTGATCAACAGCGGCATGGCAGACCGTCCCATGCCCGAATACCGTAATATCACTCCCCTGTCGCAGGCTTACAAACCCTGTATGGACAGGCTTGCTGCCTATGCGGAAACGGGACTTGTTAAGACAGCCGCCATCAACGAACTGCCTCTTGCTGAAAAATCCGTCCTCTCCCTGCTTGGCTACGATGCCGCACAGTACTTTCACGGCAGTTCTCCGTTTTATGCTGCCGCAGGCGGGGTGTTTCCCCGTGAGGATGAAGTGGTCTTTCGCTGCGGTACGGTGCAGCTCTCAGACAACCAAACGATCCTGTCATGGCAGCCGTGCAGGGAAAGAGAGCTTCCTTTCGGCAATGATATTTTTCGGTTCGTGCATGGCACAGATGGTACGGTCTTTCTTCTGTGGAAACAAGGGGAACCCTGTGCGGGAGAATTTCTTCCCCCTTGGAAAGCCCTGCACCTCTGCACAGACAACTGCCTGCCAAAAGGCGATTTTGTACAGCCGATTCGTGCTATCATAGAGCAAAGCAGGATACACTGGCAGAACCGCTCCTTATGGATATGGGATGCGGGTACCGCCCCCTGCCTGCCGCCTTTCCCACTCAGCGGCACCGTCATCAGTGACGTGGACTTTGTGCGGGGCATAGCGGCTCTGGCAGGACTGTCATGCCGACACAATACCGACTGCCTCTCTCAAACCGCTCTCCAAGAACTGTCGGACGGCAAGGACATGGTTATCCTCTATACAAACGATACTGTCGCCTGCGGGCTGCACGGTGACACCGACGGAAAGATCCATGCCATTGAACGGTTCGACCGTGACATTGTCGCCCCTATGTTCAGCGGCTTATGCCGGCTGGAAAAGGATTTCGGCATTTTAATCGTATCGGATACGGCCGTCCCCGTACATCAAAAACAGCAGACAGGCGACCCTGTCCCGTATTTGCTCTATCGGAGCAATGCACCCCAAAAAAGCGGTATTTCCCGCTGGGACGAAAATACTGCTGCCGATTCCGTACACTATCTTGCCGCCCCCCATGCACTCATGCGGCAATTCCTCGGCAGTGCGGCAGGGTGAATTTTACAATTTTGTAATTAGTTGCAACATTGACGGGTAAAAACTTGCATTTTGTATGCGGGGTGTGCTATAATTCTCTAAGACATACGGGCAGCCGTACAGCCCTTGCCATTATTTTGTACGGAGATTGGCGGTTTTTATAATGTCACAACTATGCTTAGGATGCATGAAAGAGATTAATGACGAAAAGGTCTGTCCCCATTGCGGCTTTGACAAGGATACTGCCGAGCAAACCGCTCCCTTTCTGCCCCTCGGTACCAAACTCCAGGAGGGCAATTATACCGTTGGCAAAAAAATCAGCAACAATGCGGAAGGTGCCAAATATATCGGCTACAGCAATGCGACCCGCTCACGGGTCATTATCAGTGAATTTATGCCCGCCGGTATCTGCGGACGTGCCAGAGGCAAGACTAATGTCGTGATACGCAGCGGCTTTGAAAAACAGTATGAGGAACTGAATGAAGAGTTCCTGCGTTATTACAGGGATATTGCCAGATTGAAAGACCTGAAAGCGATTGCTCCCATCTTTGATATTTTCGGAGAAAACGGTGTATCTTATACGGTGGAGGAAGCCTATGACTCCATCCCCTTTACCGAATATATCCAACGCCGGGGCGGTCATATCGACTGGAATACGGCAAGACCCTTGTTCATGCCGCTGGTATCGGCACTGTCCTCCCTGCATGAGGCGGAAACAGGGCATTATGCCATCTCCCCCGAACACCTTGCCGTCACTGCCGACGGAAAACTCCGTCTGAAAGGCTTTGCCATCGGCGAGGTCAGAAAAACAGGCGGGTTCTTTGAACCGGAACTGATGGACGGCTGTGCCGCTCCCGAACAGTACCGGGAAAACGGGGTACTGGATGAAGCAACCGATGTATACGGTCTGACGGCTACCCTTTTCTATGCCCTGACGGGGAAGCTTCCCGATAACGGCAATGAACGCAAGCCCGACGGCAAGCTCTCCATCCCTACCTCCATTTTTAAACGTCTTCCGCCCCATATCGTGACAGCTTTGTCAGGCGGTCTTCAGGTCAGTAAAAAAGACAGAATCAAAACTTTTGAGAATCTCCGTACACAGCTCTCCGCAGCTCCTACGGTGAAAGCAATCCAGAATGAGGCTACAAGAAACGAAATGAAAAATCAAACTGTACAAAATTATACCCCAAGAAAAAAAGAAGGCGTTCCCGGCTTTGTCTGGGGCATCCTGTCAGTACTGGCCATCATGCTGATTCTGCTGGTGGTCGGCACGTACTGGATCCAGAGCAATCCCGATGCTTTCCGGAAAGCCTTC
>ONUD01000092.1 GCA_900320925.1 uncultured Eubacteriales bacterium | reverse complement strand
TGAATGGTCACATTGCTGCCCTTTTTGACAACAACGGGAGCTGTCTGGGCAGAGGTCAGTGACAGGCTATCCAAAATCAGTGTCACGTTGTCCAGACTCTTGGAAACCACAATACTGCCCTCCGTACACTTTCCTTTCACCCTGTAAACCCCTGCGGCACTGATGGTCAGCGTGGTTCCGCTGATGGTATAGCCGCTGCCTGCCACCGTTTCGGCAACCGATGCATTGGAAAAGGTCAGTGTAGGAGTGGTGCTTGCTGCAAAGGCAGTTGTCTGCCATGCCAGCGGTGCCGCACCGAAAAGAATCATCTGCGACAGCAAGGCACTGGCAATTCTTTTTTTGAGCATTCTGAAAACCTCCTGAAAATCAATTTCTTTACCACTTATCATACTCGTGTTTCTTAAAAACTTCTGAAACAATTGGCAAAAAATTTCAGGAAACTATCAATAGACTTCCTCGGAAACAATCTTTTTTACTCAACCGCTACATGGCTGTCGGTCAAAACGGAAGCGATGGCTTTCCGTCTGGTCTCCGAGGAGGTCTAATAACCAAATCCGACAGCAAAAGCACAACGGCAGGCTGTTTGCCAGCTTGCCGTTGTGGATTGGTCAAAAAAGGATAGGGGTACTGCCGGTTTGAAGATACTGTCTTGCCTTGCCGATTTCCGGGTAGGTAAACGGCAGAGAGGCGATCCTGTCAAAATAGAATCTGGCACTGTTTTCATCTCCCAGGGCGGCATAGGTCACGCCTACTACATAGTGCAGGTGCAGGGACAGATATTCTGACCACCATGCTTCCGAATCGGTCTGTGCCAGACAGATTCTGGAAAAAAGATGGAGCTTTTTGGCAAGCTCACTGCTTTCCTGAGAGGGCGACATAAAAAACAAAGCTTCCAACTGTTTTTGCCGTGCCATGTTTTCATACTCCACCCGCTCCAGCGGAGAAAGCCCCGAAAGCTCCCGAATGGCGGAGAACAGCGTTTCCAGTGTATAGCGGTAGCCCTCCTCGTCACGGCGGTAGCGGTAAATATCCAGCCGGCACAGCAGATATTGCAGCCGGTGCAGGGGTTCTCTGCTTTTTTCAACGATGGGTGCCACTGCCAGCAGCAGGGTATCCGCTTCTTCAAAATATTCGTGTGCAAGCAGTCCGATAATCACATTCAGTTTGGCATCGGTTCTTTTTTTGCCGACAGAGCGTTTGGTGATGGTTTTCTGCTCTTTCAGGAATCCCTCTAAATCATCATGGCAGCGTTTGAGAGTTTCCCCGTATAGTTTGCGTACCGAGGACAGCAGGATGGACATTCCCACTGCCGACAGGATCATCAGTCCCACGCCGATGGAATAGGGGACGTGAAAATAATTTCCTTGCACAATGAAAATCACACCCGTTAAAAATGTCACAAGGACACTGATCAGCATCGCCATGGATGCATTGAATGCCAGCAGCATCGTTTCACTTCCGTTCTGTCAATTGATGATTCCCTGCCCCTTCATCCACAGGTATCCCAGCACCACTACGATCACGATAAAGGCAGTGGCCACTGTGGAAGCACATCCTCCTCCACGGGGCGGCGGCGGGGGAGGCGGTCTGTAACCTCTGTGGCGTGGCGGTCGGAATCCACCGCCGTAGTGTCCTCCGGGCGGCGGGGGAGGGGGACGGAATCCTCCTCTTGGCGGCGGCGGGGGACGGTAGCCCCCTCCTCCTCCACGAGGCGGCGGGGGAGGAGGTCTGTGACCTCCGGGTAATCCTGGCCCTCGATTCATAAACGATTCCTCCTTGCAAAAATTTGTTTTGCCTGCTGAGCATTGAGAAAAATCTCCTGACGCAGCAGGTCAACATTGCTGAACTTTCGTTCTTCCCTGATAAACTCCAACAGACGAACATCAATGCACTCATCATACAGATCCCGTCCCTGATAGTCAGGGAGCCATGTTTCTATCACGACACGCTTCGAACCTACCGTGGGCTTGACACCAATATTGGTGACGCCGCAGAACTTCTTTTCGTCCACCGTTACCTCCGAGACATACACGCCGAATTTCGGGCAAATCAGTTCCTGCGGGAGCCATTGGTTAAGAGTGGGTGTACCCCATGTTCTGCCAAGCTGCCGTCCGTGTACGACCGTCAGACAAAAACCGTATGTTCTGCCGAGCATGGCATTGGCAGAGGGAATGTCACCCGATGCAATGCATTGTCGGATGCGTGTTGAACTGACGGGCATCGTTCCATAGCATATCTGACTTTGAAAGGATGAGCAAATGCCGACGCTTTCGCAAAGCTCCTTCAACACATTTCTGTTGCCGAGGGCAGCCTTTCCGAAGTGGTAGTTAAAGCCGCATACGGCATATGCCGCATGGAAGCAGTCTTTTAAAATATCGGACACGAATCTTTCAGCGGTGATATTTCTGATTTCCGTGAAATCAATGACATAGACCTTCTCGACCCCCATGCTTTCGAGAATTTGCAGTTTTTCACCGAGAGAAATGATATATGCCACTTTTTCGTTGAAAAGCACCTGACGGGGGCTTTGCAGGAGCGTGAATACCGCAGGGACAAGTCCGTGTGTTCGGGCATAGGAAACGGCATTGTTGATGACGGCACGGTGTCCGAGGTGGATCCCGTCAAAAAATCCCAGTGCCACTGAGGAGGGTCTCTCCGAATTGTCAAGATGAAATAGGATTTCCACTCTGCAACATCACTCCGCATTAAAATTTCTTTGCCACTGAAAGTTCTTCTTTTTCTGCATGGACAACGCCCAACCCTAAAAAGGTACTGCCGTCATAGACACGGTACAGAGTGCCGTCCGCCGCATCAGACAGTCCCCTTAGCCGTGACAGAAGCAGACCGCCGCCGTTGCCGAAGCGGAATGCCTGTTTTTCGCTGACAGTCAGTGCCGGCAAGTGGGCAAACAGGCTGTCAACGGGACGCAGATACTTTTGTGCCGCTTCTCCGAGTTCACGGACTTCGGCAAGCGGAATGGCATCCGCCAGTGTAAACCCACAGGCTCTGGTACGTCTTAAAGCGGTCATGGTACAGCAGTTGTGCAGTGCCTTTCCCATGTCGTCACACAATACCCTGACGTAAGTACCTTTGGAGCAGGCGAGCCGGAGCTGTCCGCACTGTGCGGTTTCATCAAAATGCAGCAGCTCCAGTTCCGATATGGTAACAGGCCGTGCTTCCCTTTCCACCTCAATGCCTTTTCTTGCAAGTTCATACAGCCGTACACCGTCCTTTGAAACAGCCGAATACATAGGCGGTTTCTGCTGGATGTTCCCACGGAACAGCGGCAGCACCCGTTCTATGTCGGCAGTCCTGACAGCGGAGGGACATTCCTTCAGGACTGTTCCGGTGATGTCAAGGGTATCGGTAGCAATGCCTAATCGGAACTCACACACATACTCCTTGTCGGTATCGGGCAGGAACACCTGTGCTTTGGCGGCACTTCCCAGAAGAATGGGCAGGACACCTGTTGCCATCGGGTCCAATGTTCCCGTATGCCCGACTTTTTTTTCATGCAGGCTTTTCCGTACCACTGCCACGACATCGAATGAAGTGAAAGCTTGTGGCTTGTCAATGATGAGGATTCCTTTCATATGGCTTCCCCTGCGGCAGTGACCACTGCCCTTTCCACTTCCTCCAATGTTCCTGATACCGTACAGCCGGCCGCCGCTTTATGACCGCCGCCGCCAAAATTGGCACACACTGCCGAAACATCCGCATCCCCCGCAGAACGCATGGAAATTTTATAATTACCGTCCTCTTTTTCCTTGACGGTAATGCCGATTTTGACACCCTCAATTTGGCGGGGAAGCCCTGCAATTCCCTCTGTATCACTGTCCTCTGCCCCCGAACGGGCAAACATCTCCTTGGTCAGGAAAATCACGGCAATCTGGCCGTCACGGTAAAATTTCATGGAATCCAGTGCCATTTTCTCGATGGCAAGACGCTGACGGGACTTGGTGTCAAACATCAGACGGTTAATCATAAAGCTTTCGGCACCATACTCCATCATTTCGGCTGCCATGCGGTAGGAGTCTGCCGCCGCATTGGAATACTTGAAACAGCCCGTATCGGTGACGATACCCGTAAAAATCGCATTGGCAATGGTTTGGTCAATGACAACGCCCATGCTGTCAATCACCTGCTTCACAATCTGCGTACATGCCCCTGCTCCTGCATCGACAAACCCATACTTGGCATACCCTGTATTGGAGCCGTGATGGTCAAGGCAAAGGTCAACCCTGTCCTTGTAGGGCAGGAGTTTATCTCCAAACAGTTGGGTGTCGGCAAGGTCGACGGTGACAATGTACCGTGGTGCAAATTCCTGCACAGTGAGAGCATTGGTGATATAGCCATACTTGGCAGGAATGGGGTCAGAGCAGACGGGCATGGCTTGTTTGCCGCATTTTCTGAGGGCATAGGCCAGTGCATAAGCACAGCCGATGGCATCCCCGTCAGGAGATTTGTGCATGAGAATCAGGACATTTTCGGCTTCTGTCAGGTGTTTGGCACATTCCTCAATCGTGATTGTTTTCATTCGTCTGCTCCTCTCCAAGGTCGATCTCATGGAGTATGCGTGAAATATTGGCACTGTACTCAATCGAATCCGTAGCTTCAAAGGCAAGGACAGGGGCATACCGCAGTTTCAGCCTGACACCGAGTTCATGACGGAGAAAGCCCTGTGCATTTTTGAGAGCTTTGACAGCACTTTTGGCTGTATCCAGTCCTTTCATCGAACTGATATAGACCTTGCAGTAGGAAAGGTCATGTGCCATTTCGCAGCGTACCACACTGAGAATGCCGTCATGCAGGCGAGGGTCTTTCATTTCCCTGAGAAGGGCGGCAATTTCTCTTTGTATATCTTCCGACATTCGGTCGGCTCTGTAATTCGGCATAAACAACTCCTCATTTCAATAGTTTGATATTTCGGTAGTACTGTACGGCGGAAAGCTCCGTATCGCCGCAAAGATACTGCCTGACAAATTCATCCACAAATGCACTTCTTCCTTTGACGGAAACGGCCGCACCGTTTCCGGTATCTTCCCAAGTGCCGCCGATTGTGGCGATGATGACAAATCCCAGATAGGCGGCAGCTTTTTCTGCCAGGCGGCTCTGGGCAATGTCAAAGACATTCTTGTTGGCGATGCCCCTTTTCAAGGCATCCAGCACTTCTTCCAGAATGGTGACGGAATCCTCGCTTCCGTCCAGCACCGAACTGAATGATGTTCTGACAATCTGGATAAAATCCAGTGCATTGCCGAGCATCACCAGTTCAAAGGTAGCAAGGTCGGTGTTTCCCGCCTTGATCAGTTCATATTGTTTTTGATAAAATTCTTCCAGACGGCTGACAGGTTCCGAATAAGGAATCTGTCTGGCGGAATGGTTGTCAAGCCGTTTCATCTTCAGCACCGCTTTCCTCTCATGATACTTTTATCATAACACATTTTTCTCCATTTAGCAATCAGTTTTTTGACAAAGCATGGAAATCAATCTATACTAAAATGAGCAAATTTTCAAAGCGGTTGTGAAAAGGCACCCATTCATTTTCCCGCTGAAAGATATGACAATGGATACTGCATTGCCATGTCATACATCGGGCAAACGTCCCCCTTTTGTGCCATTTTCAGATTTGCTCATTTAAAAATTTTTTTCAGACTGCACGAAAACAATGCCTGAAAAACGTTATATCAGTGAAAGGAGGTTTTCCCTTGAAACATACATTCGTCGACGAACAAGAACGCTCTGCTTTGATAGAGCAGACCATCCGCACTTATGCGGATATGATATACAGAATTGCTTACCAGAATACGGGCAGTTATGATGATGCGGAAGATATTTTGCAGGAGGTCAGCATTGCCCTCGTTACGAAAAATGCCCCCCTGCATGACGAGGAATATCTGAAACGCTGGCTCATCAGAGTTACCATCAACAAGTGCCGGGATCTGTACAGACACCAGCAAAGGAACAAAACCGAATCTCTTGAGGATCATCTTGATACACCCGCCACGGCAAAAAAAGAGGTGTGGGAGGAACTTTTTAGGCTTCCTGAAAAACAAAGAACGGTGTTATACCTGTATTACTATGAAAGCTTCACCTTGCAGGAGATTGCCGATTTACTGAAAAAAAGTATCAATACCGTCAGTTCTGACCTGCAAAGGGCAAGAAAAAAGCTTAAAACAATCTTGATGGAGGAGGGATTTGGTCATGAAACATAATCCGTATACCAATAAGCTCAGCCAAATCAATGCACCGCAGGAGGCGGTTGACAAAGCCGTCAAAGCGGCTCTTGAAGCTGACAAGAACAGAAAGGAAATGAAAGTAATGAAAAAAAGAAACGTTATCCGATTGATTTCCGCCATAGCCGCCTGTGCCGTACTTGGAGCAGGCATTGCCGTAGGAAATACCCTGCACCCCAAGACAACCCCCACTGCCCCGAACGGGGAAAGCAAAACCGAAAGTGTTTCTCATGCGTTTTCACTGCTGGTCAATGCGGCAGAAGTGAAAGAGGAACAAAAAAATGCTCTGTTTGATCTCGATTTCGGAGGGATGGGGTCGGAAGCCATGGGTGTCATGAAGAAAGAGGGCGAACAAAAATTATATGCGGTATGGTATCCCAGCATTGGTTTTCCTGTGGTATGCAGGGGCAGCGGCATTGCATCTGTTACTTATAAGGTCAATGGTGCATTGTTTGAAGTCAACCAAAAGCTTCACTTGCTGGAAGAGAGTGAAGAACCG
>ONUD01000099.1 GCA_900320925.1 uncultured Eubacteriales bacterium | reverse complement strand
CTTTCAGCTGCAAAAGTGCTGCTTTTTTGTCAGCAGCCCTCATCAGCGTTTCACCGACAAGCACGGCATGGACACCGGCCTGCCGTAATGCCTGTACATCATCGGCTGTTTTCACGCCGCTTTCCGCTACAAAAATCGTATGGTCGGGAACAAGAGAACGGAGTTTTCGGCTGTTGTTCGTATCGACAGTGAAATCTTTCAGATTCCGGTTATTGACGCCAATGATTCTGGCGTTGGCTGTCAGTGCGGTTTCGATTTCGGCTGCATCATGCACTTCCACTAATGCCGACAAACCCATCTCGTCACATATGGCAAGATACTCCTTGAGGCGGGATGCATCAAGCAGCGAACTAATCAGCAGTACCGCTGACGCTCCCAGCAATTTTGCCTGATACAGCATATATTCATCCACCGTAAAGTCTTTCCGCAGACAGGGAATCGTTACCTTTTGGGTAATTTCCTCTAAATAGCGGTCATTTCCCAAAAAACGGCTCGGTTCAGTCAGGACGGAGATGGCATCGGCTCCCGCCTGTTCATATTCTTTGGCAATGTCAAGATAGGGGAACTGTTTCGCAATCACCCCTTTTGACGGGGAAGCCTTTTTGCATTCACAGATAAAAGCCATATCCTCTTTTTGCAGAGCCGTTTCAAAGGCAAAGCGGCCTTTGGGCATAGACAATGCCATCTGACGGATGGCCGTCAAAGGGAGCTGTTGTTTGCAGAGTGCTACTCGTTGTCGGGCATAGTCTGCCAGTTCGTCTAATATAGTCATGCTGTTCTCTCCGCTCTGTTGCTGACTGCAATGAATTTTTCAAGCGTTTGGATTGCCTTGCCGGTGTCAATCAGCTGTCCGGCAAGCAGGATCCCCTCTTGGATACTGTCGGCTTTTCCGCCGATATACAATGCGGCTCCTGCATTCATCAAAACGGCATTGCGTTGATGTCCCTGCTCGGTGCCATTGAGGATATTTCTGGTAATCATGGCATTTTCCTGTGGGGTACCGCCTTTGAGATCTTCTTTGCGGCACGGTTGGAATCCGAACTGTTCGGGGCGGATGACATACGATTTGCACCAACCGTCTTTGATTTCACATACCTTTGTGGCGGCACTTAACGAGATTTCGTCCAGCTTATCCGTGCCGTAAACCACCATGCCTCTTTTGACACCAAGATTGATCAGCACCTGTGCCAATGGCTCTACCAGGTATTCATCATATACGCCCAACAGCTGCATGGACGGGGAGGAAGGATTGGTAAGAGGGCCAAGGATATTGAATACGGTACGGAAGCCGAGTTCACGGCGGATAGCTCCCACATATTTCATGGAAGTATGGTATTTCTGGGCGAAGAAGAAACACATTCCCACTTCATGCAGCAGTTCCACACATTTTTGGGGACTTTGGCTGATATTGACACCGAGTGCTTCCAGACAGTCAGCCGTACCGCTGTTGGAAGAAGCGGCACGATTGCCGTGTTTGGCCACTTTCATCCCGCCTGCGGCCGCAATAATGGCGGAGGTGGTGGAGATATTGAAACTGCCGGCATTATCACCGCCCGTACCGACGATTTCAAACACTTCCATGCCGGTTTCCACTTTGACGGCATGGTCACGCATAGCAGCGGCACAGCCTGCAATTTCGTCTGTTGTTTCCGCCTTGGCACTTTTGGTGGACAATGCGGAAAGAAAAGCGGCATTTTGTGTAGGGGAGGTTTCGCCGTTCATGATTTCATTCATCACCGTATACGCTTCATCGTAAGTCAAATCCCCTTTATTGACAATTTTCGTAATGGCTTCTTTAATCATCGTAAACATTCCTTTCTGTTTCTCTTGAGCAAATTTTCAAAGGTGTGGCGATTTAGTAAGAAAATGACCATCTTTGAAAGTGGATAAAATTATCCAACATTTTCTTTCCATCGGGTGTCATAACGGATTCAGGGTGGAACTGTACGCCAAAAACGGGAAATCGGAGATGCTGTACTGCCATAATCTCACCATCATCTGTACGAGCCGTCACTTTCAGACAATCCGGAATGGTCAAGGGATTGGCAGCTAAGGAGTGGTAGCGGGCAACAAGCCCGTTTTGCGGCAGTCCCCTGAAGATGGCACAATCCGTATCAAATACGGCACAGGACTGTTTGCCGTGCATGAGCCGGTGTGCATAGGTAATTTCTGCCCCATACACGGCACAAATGGCCTGATGTCCCAGACATACGCCCAGAATGGGGATGGTATTTCCAAGTTGGCGTACCACTTCCATGATGATACCGGCATTTTCAGGACGGCCGGGACCGGGTGACAAAATGATTTTGTCAGGGTGGAGGGCTTGTACCTCTGCCACGCTCATTTCATCGTTGCGGATGACCTTGATATCGGGAGTAATCTCACCGATATATTGGTACAGATTATAGGAAAAGCTGTCGTAATTATCAATCAACAGGATCATAGTTCCGCCTCCTGTGCCATTTCCAGAGCCTTTAAACAGGATTTTGCCTTGTTCATGCACTCTTCAAATTCTTTTTCGGGAATAGAATCCGCCACAATGCCTGCACCGCTTCTGACAAACACTTGGCCGTTTTTCTTGTAGGCAATACGGATGGCGATACAAGTATCCATGTTGCCCGTAAAGTCAATATAGCCTATGGCACCGCCATAAATGCCCCGCTTGAGATGTTCCAACTCTCCGATGAGCTGACAGGCTCTGATTTTCGGAGCACCCGACAATGTTCCTGCCGGCAGCACTGCCTCGATGGCGTCAAGGGCATCTTTATCATCACGGATTTCACCGCGGACGGTTGAGCCTATATGCATGACATGGGAGTAGCGTTCAATACCGTGCCATTTTTCCACGGATACGGTTCCGAATTGACTGACTTTTCCTAAATCATTTCTGCCCAAGTCAACCAGCATATTGTGTTCAGCCAGTTCTTTTTCATCGGCAAGCAGTTCCTGTTCCAATGCCTTGTCCTCGGCGGGGGATTTTCCACGGGGTCTGGTGCCGGCAAGGGGAAAGGTATGCAGAATACCGTCATGCAGTTTCACGAGTGTTTCGGGGGAAGCTCCTGCCACTTCCACATCAGTTCCGGAAAAGTAGAACATATATGGCGAAGGGTTCAGTGTCCTCAGCATACGGTAAGTATGGAACAGACTGCCTTCAAACGGAACGCTCAAACGATTGGATAAGACAATCTGGAAAATATCGCCTTCCCGGATATGGTTTTTGGCTTTTTCGACCATATCGCAATATTGTGATTTGTCAAAATAGGGTGTCACATTGCCCGTCATCCTGCCTGCCGGTTCATGGACTTTCCTGCCATGGTGCAGAAGCTCCGCCAGTTGCTCCAATTCTCTGACCGCACGGTCATATTCTGCCGCATAGTTGTCAAGATGGATATTGGCCATCAGGATGATTTTTTGTTTCACGCTGTCAAAAGCGATGACTTTATCAAACAGCATGAGATCCATATCTTTAAAAGCCTCATTGTTTTCGGTATCACGCTTGACGGAAGGTTCGCTGTATGTGATGTAGTCATACGAAAAATAGCCTACCAATCCTCCTGTAAACGGCGGAAGATAGTCAAATTTAGGGCTTTGGTAGTCTGAGAGTATCTGACGCAGATATTCCGATGGATTTTGTACCCGCATTGTCAGCGAACCCGCATGCAAGATACCGTCCATACAGGTGATTTCCATTTTCGGTTCAAAACCGATAAAGGTATATCGTCCCCATTGTTCGTCAGCCTGTGCCGATTCCAGCAGAAAACAATGGGAAGATGTATGTTTAAGGATCCGCACGACTTCAATCGGTGTGGTAAAGTCCGCCAGCATTTCACAGCTGACGGGAAGAACCTTGTATTGGTGTTCGTCGGCTGTTTTTCTGACATCATCTCGTGTCGGCAAAAACTTCATTTTCTTCACCCTTTCCTATTTTTGGGCAACAAAAAACGCCCTTAACAGAATGTTTGCTTTCTGTTAAGGACGAATAAATATCGGCTATTTATCCGCGTTGCCACCTTAATTCATGGAATGATTGTTCCATGCCCTCAGTAGGATACCAACATATCCCCGACAAGTTACGCCTGTCCACAGCGTCATAGAATACTCTGGCATATGTTCATCATACACCATTTGACTATGCCCTCCACGACCCATTTGACAATCTGTTTCTTACCTGACTCTCAGCACCACAGGCTCTCTGTAAAGGCATGATTGCCGTTACCTTCGTTTCAACGGTTTGCTCTTTTTTGCATTATAGCATTTCATTGCGTGATTGTCAACAGTTATTTTGGGCAGTACACGGAAATTAAGTTTCTGATAAAGAATGATGTATCAACGGGGACATTTGCAAATTTGCTCATTGATAATTTCAAAATTGATTTCCGTGTGGGCAGTACCCAAAAATCCGGTACTGTCAATGAGCAAAAAACATTTTTT
>ONUD01000044.1 GCA_900320925.1 uncultured Eubacteriales bacterium | reverse complement strand
GGGGCAGTTTTATGCCTATCCGCATGACTTTCCGAACCACTGGGTCAAACAGCAGTATCTTCCCGACCAGCTGGCAGGCACTGTGTACTACGAGCCTGCCCAAAACAAGACGGAACAGGCTTATCAGGCCTACTGGAATAAAATCAAAATATGAAAACCGCCCGCACCATTACGGTACGGGCGATTTTCGTTCCCTATTCAAACATATCGTGTGCCATTTACAGGAACGGCACACACCTGCAAGCTGATGTTGGGCAATGACGGTTTGAAAGGCAAGCCCTTTCAGGGTACTCCATCGAAGCGTACTGCCGAAAGACAAGGCATACCGCTCCAGACACCGTTGATCAATGGCTGACACCTTGTCATGCATCTTGCAGATACCCTCGTGATAGTGGGGGCAGGCACGACAGATGACATCACCATTTGCTGTCAGTGTCACTAACGGGTCATGCTCTTCCAAATGCCGAATCACATCCGCCATGGCTCGTACAAATTCCTCACTGTAGCCCTTTCCCTCAAAAAACTGTATACAAAGGCTGTGGTGCGGACGCATTTCAAAGCTTGATAATGTTTCCAAGACGGTTCACCAATACAGTTGCCGCCGCAATTTTGGCGGCATCAAACAGCAGATACGGTACCACACAAACAGACAAGGCTGTGAAAAATCCAATGGCTTCCACTTGTTGGCTGTACACCGCCATGTACCAGACTGTTCCGAACAAATAGCATACGGCCAAGCCTGTTGTCATGGCAACAATCATCACCCCTATTTTTTTGCCGAGCTTGTCGCACAGCACACCCTCTATCAGAGTCATTGGCAAAAAGCCAATGATATAACCGCCCGTCATGCCGAAGAGGACATGCAATCCTCCCGAAAATTCCGAAAATACCGGCACTCCGATGATACCGAGTAAAATATACACCAAGACACTGCAAGTCCCCCGTTTCCATCCCAGTAATCCTCCTGCCAGCATGACGGCGAAAGTCTGGAGTGTAAACGGGATGGGTGTCGGCACGGAAATCTGCGAGCATACTGCGATCAGTGCCGTAAAAACAGCCACATAAATCAAGTCCCTCAATGACTGATTGTTGCGTACCGATTGTTTTGTTTCTGCCTGATTCAATCTGAATCTCCCCTTTCCGTCAGACAGTATAGCACAGTTGTCGCAAATTGTCAACCTATTTTATCGAGATAGGTTGACAATCAAGCTAAAAAATTCCGAACTGCACCGCAGTCCGGAATTTGGTATGGGTTATCCAATAAACAATTGTGTCCAATAGGAGCCGTAGCCGTCCTTGTAGGAAGCATAGCCGACACCGATCTTTTTGTAGTTTTTGTTCAGGATATTGCTTTTGTGTCCGGGAGATTCCATCCAGCCCTTAACGACTGCCGCAGGAGTGGCATAGCCCGCAGCGATATTTTCGCCTGATGTGGAGTAAGAGATTTTGTAATCCTTGAGGACGGTACTCCAAGCTTTGCCGTTCGGACGGGTATGGGAGAATTTCGTATGAATTTCAGTTGCTCTCTTGTTGGCAGCATTAGTCAGTGCAGTAGTAGCCGTCAGCTTGCTCAGACCTCTCTTGGTTCTCTCGACGTTGACGAGTCTGACCACTTCATTGATATATTCCTGCTGTTTGGTAATGACGGTAACCTTGCAGGAAGCGGATTTACCGTTGGAAGTTTTAACAGTGATAGTAGCGGTACCTGCTTTCACACCCTTGACCTTGCCCGAAGAATCGACGGTAGCGATTTTTTTGTTGCTGCTTGTCCATGTCAGCTTGGTAGAAGCATTCTTGGGAGTCACGGTAGCCTTGAGTGTCATGGTCTTGCCGACGGTCAGGGTAGCAGAAGTCTTGTTGAGTGTCACCTTGGTGGGTTTAGCAGCGGTGGTAGCACTGGTGCTGACGGTTTTTACCTCTGTTGTTGCCGCAGAAGCAGGGGTAAAGGCAGTCATACCAATACATTGTGCCATTGCCAGTGTCATGACAATACAGATACCCTTTTTCAAAATGTTCATGTTGATCACGTCTCCTCAATCGAAATTTTTGTGATTATAGTATAGTATACTTTTGCTCTGAAAGCAATCATTTTTCCTCGGGCGATACCATGAAATCTTGTCCCAAAATTTGTATATCCTTCACAAAAACTTTTTTAACAGCTTTCCCCGACCGTGCAGGGCATGGTCGGGGAAAGCTGCTTTTTAGGAGGAATGTATATGAAGTAAACTTATACGCCGAAGTAGAAAAGCTCTTCAAATTTTTTATCCAGAGCAATGCAGAGCAGAAGAGCAAGCTTAGCACTGGGACAGAATTGGTTGTTTTCAATGGAGCTGATGGTCTGGCGGGACACGCCTACCATTTCGGCAAGCTCTCCCTGGGAGATTCTTTTTTCTGCACGAGCCACTCTCAGTTTATTCTGAAACACAATATCCTCATTCATCACACGTACACCATAAAGAACAGAGCGGCTGTAACGACAGCAACACTGCCGGTCAAAATCCCTGCGACCAGATAGATGGATTTTTTGAGATTCCTGTATTGGTAAAGAAATGTCGTGCAGAGGTAAGCGGTGATGATAGCGGCAAATTCGTAGAACATTTCATGATGGAATGCCTTGTAGATGCTGAACACAAGGCAAAGCACTCCCACGATGACAGCTCCCAGTCCGAAAGAGGCGTTATAGATACGCTGTTCCCGTTCATCAAGGGTATTACGGTTCTGCCGTTTGTTTTTGTCAAGTATTTCTTTTTTGTCCATAGGCAAGCTCCTTGCAAGATGTGTTGAAAACTTCCCCCATTTCTCTGTAAGGATATGGTAACACACGCAGGAAAATTTGTCAAGTATTCTTGACAAATTTTCTTTTAAACTTGTCAAAAAAATTTTTGTCGTCAGTTCTTTCAACAAAAAGTCAAAAAGCGGTTGAAAAGTATCTGAAATAGCGGTTGCAGGCGGGGAAAGTGTGTGATAAAATAGGCATAGATATGATGATGGAGGGATGAAGATGAGATTACAGGAATTGCTGCAAGGAATCGACTTTGCCCTTGTCAGCGGCAGCACTGACACAGAAATCACGGACGTGGTCTATGATTCCAGAAACGTGGTCAAGGGATGTGTATTTGTCTGCCTTGTGGGGGCAAATGCAGACGGGCATGAATTTGCCCAAGCCGCCGCTGAAAAAGGAGCGGCGGCAATCGTGATAAGTAAAGAGATTGCCGTGCAGGGAGTCACGGTCATCAAAACGGCTGATACCAGAATGGCACTGGCATTCATGAGTGCTGCCTATTTTGGCAGACCTGCCGAGCATTTGATTACGATCGGGATTACAGGCACGAAGGGAAAAACGACCACCGCTTTCATGATCCGTTCCATTCTGGAAAAGAGCGGTATCAAAACAGGGGTCATCGGTACGCTGGGCATCATGATTGGAGAAAAACTGACCAAAACATCGAATACCACTCCCGAATCTTATGAAATACAAAAAAGTATGCGTAAGATGATAGAAGAGGGCTGTCGGTGTGTCGTGATGGAGGCATCTTCCCAAGGCTTCAAGCTTCACAGAACACAGGGCTTTGTGTTTGATTACGGTCTGTTCACGAATTTGTCGCATGACCATATCGGCGGTGCCGAACACGCTTCCATGGAAGAGTATCGGGAGTGCAAGTCACGGCTGTTCCGTCAGTGCAGGACGGGCATTGTCAATCTTGATGACCCTGCTACGCCTCAGATTCTGGCAGGACACACCTGTACAGTAGAAACCTTTGGTTTTGACAGCCATGCGGAACTCAGAGCTAAAAACGAACACCTGATTGGGAAAGTCGGTTATCTGGGCGTGCATTTTGAAACGGAAGGGGTATTGTCACTGTCGGCGGACGTAGATATACCGGGAAAATTCAATGTCTACAATGCTCTTGCGGCACTTGCCGTGTGCAGACATCTTTCTGTCAGTGAACAAGCCATGCTGGATGGTCTGAATGAAGTGAAGGTCAAGGGCAGAGTGGAATCGGTGAACGTATCGGGCCATTATACCCTGCTGATTGACTATGCCCACAATGCTATGAGCATGGAAAATGTCCTGACCACCCTGAGAGAGTACAAGCCTCACCGTTTAATTACCCTGTTCGGGGCAGGCGGCAACCGTTCCCGTGACAGACGCTATGAGATGGGCGAGGTGTCGGGCAGGCTGTCTGACCTGTCGGTGATTACGGAGGACAATTCCCGTTTTGAAAATGTCATGGACATTATTGCCGACATTGAAACAGGCCTGCACCGTACCGATGGCAACTATATCGTCATTCCCGACAGAACGGATGCTATCCGCTACTGCATGGAACACGCACAGGACGGGGATATTATCGTCCTTGCGGGTAAGGGGCATGAGGATTATCAGGACAAGATGGGTGTCCGAACCCACTATGATGAACGTGAAGTGATACAAAAGATTTTGGCAGAGAGGTGACAGCGATGTTGACAGTGCGAGAGGTGGCAGACATGACAGAAGGGACACTGCTGTGCGGCAGTGCCGACACGGTGGTGACAAATGTCTGCTGTGACAGCAGAGAGGTCAGAGAGGGAACGCTGTTTGTTCCCATCAGGGGCGAAAAGGTCGATGCCCATCTCTTTATAGAATCCTGTGTGGAAAAGGGAGCGGCAACATTGACGGAGTTTCCGGCACCGCCGGATGCGGTCAAACCGTATATACAGGTAGCGGATACCCGCAGTGCTTTGCAGGCACTGGCGGCCGCTTACAGGAACCGCTGTCATGTGACCGTGATTGGTGTAACGGGCAGTGTCGGTAAAACCAGTACCAAAGAAATGATTGCGGCGGCACTTTCCAAAGGGCTGTGCGTGATGAAAACGCAGGGCAACAAAAACAGTCAGATTGGCCTGCCGCTGACCATGTTTGATATCAAGGCAGAGCATGAAGCCGCCGTCATTGAAATGGGCATGAGCGAATTTGGCGAGATGGACAGGCTTGCCGATATTGCAAGACCTGATATGGCCGTGATGACCAATATCGGCACGGCACATATTGAAAATCTCGGCAGTCAGCAAAATATCTTATCGGAAAAATTCCGCATTGCCAAGCATTTTACCAAGGACAGTGTTCTGTTTCTGAACGG
>ONUD01000001.1 GCA_900320925.1 uncultured Eubacteriales bacterium | reverse complement strand
AAGCCCACCTGCCTTTAGAAGCCTTGACCGTCACGGTCAGATATTTCGCCATATCCGGAGATTGCAATTGAAGTTCCACGGTTCCCTTAGGCTTTTCGGAAAAGAGGGAAATGGTAGTAGGTGACGAAGTGTTGGCATTCTTCATGACATAGCTGGCATTGAACGTATAATTGCCGCTGCCGCCATTGGCATTCAACTGTAATTGAATCGTATCCTTGATACAGACATTTTTTTGAGAAACCGTTGCCTTGCATACCAGCGGCTTGTCATAGGACAGTGTCAAAGCACTGTGGGAACCGTTGAAATCCAGATAGAAGCCGCTGTGATCCAGCGAGAATACTTTGGCAACCGTGTTAATAAAGTTGGTACCCAAGAAAGTAACAAGCTGGTTATTTTCCTTGGCATAGTCGGCAACAGGACGAATGGTAACATGGCCGGTCAGGGTTTCTTTGGCGATGACAGGTGCCGCCACGGAAACACGGTCATCAATTTCCACATGGCCGTCAAACACTGCCTGTGCATTGGGAGCCACATAGATTCCCGTATACAGATTATACCAGTCAGACTGATTATGGTTGATAACGGTACCGTTGTCCACTAAAAGGGAAGAATTGCCGTTAATCGAGATGGTACCTGTACTGTTGATATGACGGTTGTAGTTGTCATGAATGAACGTATTTTCAAAAGAAACCCTTTCCGAACTGTAGGCATAGACAACACCGCCCGACTGATAGGCAGTATTATAGCGGAAGACGGTATTCTCGGAGCAATTCAGTTCCGAGTTGCCTGTCAGGAAGAAGGTGCCATAGCTGGAAGTGTAGTTTTTTTCGATGATACAGCCCTTGAGGTCAATTTCAGAAGCTCCCTCTGCATAGGATACACTGCCGCTGTTGGGATTCTTGCATCGTCTGACCGTGACACCCTTGCCGAGTTCCAGTGTACTTCCGTCATACATACGGAAATAGCTGTAAGACGGGTTATTCTGGCTGTCGAAAATCAGAACATTGTCGGTATTGCCCGAGGTCTGAACGGTAAGTTTCGCTCCCGCTTTCAGGTAGAATACATCCTTCTTGGCACCCACATGGTTATAAATTTCAATGGGAGCATTTTCCTTTTCGGGCATGAGTGTCACGGACTTGCCGCTGATGGTGATAGAATTCCGAATATCCGCAGGGCCGCAAAGATAGATAGTGGCATTGTCGGGAGCCGCCGCAAAAGCTTCCTCCAGTGTCTGATAATAGGTGGAACCGATTTTGGCAACGGCATTATGTTTGGTAGAAGCATTGATGGTAAAGCTGAATGTGGCATACTTGTTCAGACAGCGGTCATAGGCATTGACGGTATAATTGCCGTTTGTCAGGGCTGTATTGGATACCATCTTATCCCAGGTAAAGGTCACGAACTGCCCGTCCTTGTAGATGTCAAAGCCGAGATGATGTTCAGCGGCCTCTCTCGGAACGGTAAAATACATACTGTTAGTCGCAGCATCGTAATTCGCAAGAGAGGGCTTGGTATAGAGATTCAGATTGCTGCCATTCTGATAGACATAGGCTTCTGTATCATAGTACCAGATTTTCGGCTTCAGCTGAGAGAGTTTCAGAGCATTCATAGCACTTTTGAAAGCCGATGACGGAGTGGTGGACAGATAGCCGTACTTGGTGAAGTAGTAGGTCAGGTCAATGCCCGTGATTTTGGAGGAGTAAGCCACCACGACTTCTTCCTTGGAACAGCTTTTCAGATAGTTGTCCGCCACACTGTCACCGCAGGTGCCGTCACGGAGCATATCATCTAAGAGTGCCATGAAATCCCTGTAGTACACTTCCAGATCCCAGAACAGGAACACACCTAAATTGCTGATGGGACTTGCACACCAAACCTGTGTTGTTTCAGAGGTTTCCAGTTGGTTGACCGTTTCAATGGTCTTGCTGAAGCGGAGGTCATCAAAACGATGGTTGCTGAAGATATACCGCAGTGACCAGACATTGTTCGTTACCTCGGCAAGCACTCGTTTGGAGTTGTCAAAAATATGGCCGTATTCATGGGGAAAGCCCCAGCTGAATTCATTGGAAAAGAGCTGACAAGACCAGTTGTTATCCTGAATGCCGATAATGTTAAAATACGCATAGGCACCGGCATACGGCTGATTGACTTTTATGTGCTGGTAGAGGTACTGATATTCCGAGGGTTCTATGCCGTCCGTTTCCACGGAAAACAGGAACAGACCATCCGAATTTTCAGCGGCTTTCTGAGGGCTAAGCCCCTCCTTGACAACGGCATCATACACTCTTGTCAGTGTAAGTGTCATGCAGGTGTGGTCGGTATCGAACTCACAGATATTATGATAGCCGGCTTCCCCGTTGAGATAATGGGGATAGTAGTCCTTGAGCCATTTCACAAATTCTCGTTCATCATCGCCCCTGTGGAAAAACGGGTACTTGTCCCCTCCCTCAATGTACACTCTGACATTGGCACTTTGTTCCTGTTCGGTGTAGGGGTTCAGCAGATAGATACCGCCGCCGGGTTCTGCCTTGGGGGTAGTCAGCTTGCTTTCATCGGCAAAGGTTTTGGGAACGGTGATCTCATTCACACCGACTTTCAGTTGGATACTCTGCTCCAATCCTCTGTCTTCCCACATCCCGAGGTGCTGCACAAAAAACACGGACGGCAACGGGTCGTTGGCATCCGCCTGTACATAGATCTTGAGCTTTTCACCCACAGAACCCCAGATTCCTGTCGGGATACGGTTGGTATTGCCCCAACTTGCCAACAGCTGTTCTTTGCTATATTTCACAATGTTGCCATGGCGTTTGGGCTGAAATTCTCTGGCAGGGTCGTAGTTGGCAATGTGGTAGGTCTGTGACAGGGAGGACGACACTGCCGCGTCAACCGGCAATGAAACTGCCCCTGTGGCAGAAAGCACGGCAACTGCCATCAAAACCGCCAGCACTTTTCGGAAGCGTTGGAAAAGCATAGGCTCGATCTCCTTTATGAATAATATTTGAACACATTATAATATATTGATTTCCAAAATGCTACACCTGAGGAAAAAATCTCCCTTTTGAATATAACCAATCCGTCCTTTTTGTACACATAAAACAAAGCCCAACATTTCTGTCGGGCTTTGTTCATAACCGAGTTGCTAAGTCTTTGGCAAATTGCCGTGCCTTGCACCAGCGTTCATCGGTTGTCATAGCTTGTTCCGTCCAGCAGTCCATGCTGTGTTCTTCCACGATTTGCTTGAGCTGTCGGTTGATATTGAGGACAAGATGGTACATCTCGTTGTCAATGCACTTTGCTCTCAGCAAATCGGGAGCAAATGCCATTCCCTGATAGGAAAACATCTGCACGACCTTCTCGGCACAGCGTTCTTCATCGGGATACCGTTCATGCAGTTCTTCCACGCTTGCCGCCACTGCTTCAACAGCTTCCTTGAACTGTTCATAATCCAGCACCAGATATTTTCTCTCTTCGCTGAGGAAGCAGTGGAGATACTCCTCCCTCATCTCCTCCTCCACATTTTGATACTCCTGAAACCATTTGCTTATCAAATTCCACACCGGCTTTCCATCACTAATAACAAAATTATACACTTTTTCCTCTGTATTATCAAGCTTTTTTCCAAAAATACGGTGACAGACCGTTGTTTTTATGCTATAATCAGACTATATTTTTCCCATGGAGGTCTGTCATGTTCCAAAGCATCAAAAAACATCAAAATCTGTTCGGTATGGTCATTTTCTTCACCTACGCCGCTCTCACACTGCTCTGTGTATTCTGTCATGAAAACTGGTATGATGAAACACAGGCATGGATGATTGCTCGTGAAAACGATATGGCAGGCATTTTCAATGCCCTGCAATATGAAGGTCACCCTCCTCTCTGGTATTTCATCCTGTTCCCGTTTGCCAGGCTTCATTTTCCCCTGCTCACCTTGTCGCTCATCAGTTGGACATTCTCGGTCATCACCGCACTGCTCATTCTGAAAAAAGCCCCCTTTGGTCTGGGACTCAAGGCGGCAGTACTCTTTTCGTGCGGCTTTCTGTTTTACAACTCCGTCACTTCAAGAATCTACTGTGTCATGGTGCTGGTTCTCTGCCTGCTGGCACTGCTCTACCCCAAACGCAAGCAGCACCCGATTGTATTCGGCATTCTGGTAGGACTGCTTGCCATGACGCACGTCAGTATGTCGGGACTTGTCGGCATGATTGGCATTTATATGATTATCGACTTGTTCAAAGACTGGAAAGCCAACTCTCCCAAGCAAAATTTACAGAATGTGTCAGGCTTGCTGATAGCAGGAATCGGTGTGCTTTTACTGGTCCTTCCCCTGCTGTCATCCCTCGGCAGGAGCAACTCCATTGAATCCCAAAGAATGACAGCCCTTATTTTGGTGCAGCGATTTTTCAACATTTTTACCTGTATCGGTCAAAGCCTGTTTGTTGTCGACAGCAGCCACCTGCTGACCAATCTGGTAGGAGGGATTGTTACCTTTCTTTTGTTAGGCTACTTTGTCCTTATCAGAAAATACAAAAAAGCCTTCATTGCCGCTTTGGTATTTTCGGCATTTTTCTTCTTTGCCTCGCAAATTGTTTTTTATATCATGCTTCCCTCCCGTGCCTCGGTGTACGTTTATACATTGCTGTTCATTTTCTGGGTTGCCAAAGAATCGGAAACCCCCGACACTCACGAACTGACAATGGATAATTCCCGTATCCGATCCCCTCTTCTCCAAAAAATCAGTCAGATGCTGATACAGGTTGACCATGATAGCAACCGTTATATCACTCTGTCATTGTGCCTTGTCTGTCTGATTTCGGTTCCAAGAGGCGTTTACTGGTTCGTCAGAGATATTGTCGGCTCTTACTCTCCGGAGTTTGACACCGCCGCTTACATCAAAGAAAATCTCATGAAAGAAGATACCCTTGTCATCACCAATTTTTCCTGCTGTTCGGGTCTGTTTGCTTCGGAGCCGGATCTTCACATCTATAATATGGAATACAAGGATTTTATCACTTACAATCCGTATTCTCTGAGCAAAAAACAAATTGCCCAAAATGTCGCTTCCCAACACCCCATTCTCCGCAATTACAAGCACATTTATATGCTGTATGCACCGAGTGTCGAGCCTGACGACCCTAATTTTACACTGCCTGAGCCATGCTATTACAAACGAATCGACAATGCAGACGATTATGTCATCAAATCGCTTGCCATTTATGAATTGTCGGAAGAGAGGATTCAATTCTATCTCGACTGAGTGCAAAAAACGGCACTTCGGAACCATTTCCGAAGTGCCGTTCTATGTTCTGCATTAAACTGCTCTAGTAACCTTACCTGAACGAAGGCAACGGGTGCAGACATTAACGCGTTTTGGGCTGCCGTTCACAATCGCCTTGACCTTAACGACGTTTGGCTTCCATGTTCTGTTTGAGCGTCTGTGTGAGTGAGAAACCTTGATACCAAAGGTAACTCCCTTACCGCAAATTTCACATTTTGCCATGCTTTTGCACCTCCCATGGTGATAAAAAGATTGTCAGTATTGCCTAAAAACCGTCAGTAAGATTATTTAACCTCTACTTCAGCACCGACTTCTTCGAGCTTTGCCTTGACAGCTTCCGCATCGTCCTTGCTGACAGCTTCCTTGACAGGCTTCGGAGCACCGTCAACGAGAGCCTTTGCTTCTTTCAGGCCGAGACCTGTGATTTCACGGACGACTTTGATAACCTTAATCTTCTCAGCACCGGGTGCCTTGAGGATAACATCGAACTCTGTCTGCTCAGCGGCAGCAGGAGCATCTGCAACAGGACCTGCCACTGCAACTGCGGCAGCAGCGGATACACCGAATTCTTCTTCTACAGCATGAACCAGTTCTGAAAGCTCAAGTACTGTAAGTCCCTTCAATTCTTCTACGATAGCCGTAACTTTCTCTGATGCCATGATCAATTACCTCCAAATTTTGCAAATTTTTTCATTCATTCTGCTTCAGCAGGAGCTTCTGCACTCTTGTCAACAATTGCCTGTACAGCTCTTGCGAAAGAAGCGATAGGTGCCTGGAATGCACCGAGGACATTAGCCAGCAAAACTTCTCTGGACGGAAGCTTGGCAAGGCTCTGGATTTTTTCAAGGCTGATTACCTCATTGTCAAGATAACCTGTCTTTACTTTAAAGTTTTCGTGCTTATCGGCAAACTTCTGAAGA
Organism: uncultured Eubacteriales bacterium; assembly: GCA_900320925.1. GTDB lineage: Bacteria > Bacillota > Clostridia > Oscillospirales > Acutalibacteraceae > UBA1213. Next base: position 3,638 of record ONUD01000001.1, on the reverse strand, counting down.
ATACGAGCAGCCGCCACATAGTCCTCTGCACTGGTTGCAATGGCGGAAGTACCGTTCAGTACATCGTCAATGCCGTTAAGACCTGCCTTTTCAGCCGCACGCTTGATCAGAGTATTCTTGACGACCGTATATTGGACACCGTTTTCACGGAGTTCTTTACGGAGCTTGGTATCGTCCTCAACATTGATACCCTTGTAGTCTACAATGATCCCTGCAACGGAACCTTGGATTCTTTCAGCGAGCTGAGCAACCGCCTGCTGTTTCTGTTCCAAAACTTTCTGACTTGGCAAAACGATTCACCTCCTTGAAAATTGACGCAAAAATACGCCCTCCCGATTTGCGAGGAAGGGCGTAAAGACACACAGAATGATACGCACGCACAACCTCGGCAGGCAGGGAACACCCGTTTATGCACTTTCATGCACCTGCTGTCTACAGTCAACAGCAATATGGATTATACCACACCGAAGTGTGTATGTCAAGCTTTTTTTCAATGCACCACGCATAGTCAATGATGCATGATGCATTCTTCATGATGAATGATCTCAAACTGCACCGTTGATTTTAGCGGGGTTCACCTTGACAGAGGGACCCATGGTAGTGGCCACTGCAACGGATTTGATATACTGACCCTTGGCAGCGGCAGGCTTTGCCTTGATGATGGCATTCATCAAAGCCTCAAAGTTTTCAGCCACCTTGTCTGTTCCAAAGGACACCTTGCCGATGGGGCAGTGGATGATGTTGGTTTTGTCAAGACGGTACTCAATTTTACCTGCTTTGGCTTCCTTGATAGCTCTGGCGATGTCAGGTGTCACCGTACCGGCCTTGGGGTTCGGCATCAAGCCGCGGGGGCCGAGGATCTTACCAAGACGGCCGACCAGACCCATCATATCGGGCGTGGTGATCAGAACGTCAAAATCCGTCCAGCCTTCGCTTTGGATCTTCTGTGTAAACTCTTCTGCACCGACATATTCCGCACCGGCTTCCTGAGCCTTCTGGATATTGTCGCCCTTGCAGATGGCAAGCACTCTCACCTGTTTGCCGGTACCGTTCGGAAGCACAATCGCACCACGAACCTGCTGGTCAGCATGACGGGAATCCACGCCGAGTTTCACATGAAGCTCAACGGTTTCATCAAACTTCGCAGTTGCTGTCTTGAGACACACATCAATTGCCTCTTTGGAGTCATATACTTTTGTTTTGTCGATGAGTTTTGCGGCATCGACATATTTTTTACCGTGTTTCATTGGTTTTCCTCCCTATTCAGTGGTAAAATCGGAGATTATTGTCCTCCCACTCGGGGATAATCAGTCGACTACTTCAATACCCATACTTCTTGCCGTACCGGCAATCATGCTGCAAGCGGCTTCAATGCTGCCTGCATTGAGGTCGGGCATTTTCTGTTCAGCGATTTTCTGAACCTGCTCCTTGGTGATTTTTGCCACCTTTTTCTTGTTAGGTTCACCGGAAGCGGATTCAATACCGCAAGCCTTTTTGATCAAAACTGCCGCAGGCGGTGTTTTTGTCACAAAGGTGAACGAGCGGTCAGCATAGACCGTAATCACGACAGGGATAATCAGACCGATGTCGTTTTTGGTACGCTCATTAAATTCCTTTGTAAACGCCATGATGTTGACACCGTGCTGTCCGAGAGCCGGACCGACAGGCGGTGCCGGGGTTGCCTTGCCGGCAGGTATCTGAAGCTTGATAAAGCCTGTTACCTTCTGAGCCATTGTTAACTGCACCTCCAAAATTCGTGGTAAAATACGGAGCGATGTTGTGATTTTCGCTTCCTCCCACGAGGGACAAGTCCCTCAATCCATAACGGAAAACTCCGTTATCAACTTTGTTTCACTCCAGAGTCTCCACCTGAGATAATTCAAGTTCGACAGGAGTTTCACGTCCGAACATATGGATCAACACACGCACGGAGTGATTTTGCAGGTCGATTTTGTCTACCACGCCGACGGTATCCTCAAACGAACCGGCAACGATACGCACGGAATCGCCTTCATGATAGTCCACTTCGACCGACTTTGTTTCCACGCCCAGCCGCTCCACCTCTTCATCAGAAAGCGGGATCGGTTTAGAGCTGGGTCCGACGAAACCTGTGCAGCCCCTGATATTTCTGACCACGTACCAGGAATCGTCATTCATCACCATTTTCACAATCACATATCCGGGGAAAATCTTTCGCTCGACTTCTTTGGATTTGTTGTCCTTGACTTCGATCACTTTCTCGGTCGGGACACGAATCTCCTGAATGAGGTCTTTCAGACCCCTGTTTTCTACAGTGGTGGCAAGATTCGAGGCAACTTTGTTTTCATAGCCGGAATAGGTATGTACCACATACCATCTTGCTTCATTGTTCGGCATAAGTATATTCCCTCCGATGTTTCATGTTCAGTTTCCGGCAAGATCCATGACCAATCCGAAAAGGGCATGAAGTCCTGTATCCAGCCCGAAGATCACCAATCCGGTCACCAACATCACAAGGAGTACGATGCCCGTATTGCGAAAGGTTGCTTTCGGAGACGGCCATACGATTTTTTTAATTTCCCTGATAATGTCACGGAAGAATCCCGAAATATTTTTGCCGATTCTTGCAAAGATATTGGGGTTTTTCTCATCAGCTTTTTTCTTTGCCATGTTGTTCCTCCCGCTTACTTGGTTTCCTTGTGCAGAGTATGCTTCTTGCAGAATCTGCAGTACTTGTTCATCTCAAGCCTGTCCGGATCGTTCTTTTTGTTTTTCATGGTGTTGTAGTTACGCTGTTTGCACTCTGTGCAGGCTAATGTTACTTTCACTCTCATTCTAACGGCACCTCCCGGTATTTCGGAATCATTGTTAGCCTCCCTCAAAAAAGGCACAAAAAAAATTACCTCTGATGAGGTACTTTCACTATAACATAAATTCCCCTGTTTGTCAAGCATTTTTTTGCGGCAGAACAGAAACTCCATTTCCGTAGGCTATTGGCAAAACGCTTTACTTTTGCTTCCAAAAATGATACACTATCCATTGACCGTTCCAACAAGGATTGCCATCATAGAAAGGAGTTTTTCATGGATAAAATGCAAGCTGTGGAACACAGCATTATTACGAAATACAAAAAGACTTTGTTCCACCGTTTCATCGGTGCCGTCAAAGATTATCAGCTGATTGAAAAGGGGGACAAAATTGCTGTCTGTATCTCCGGCGGCAAGGATTCCATGCTGCTTGCCAAGCTCATGCAGGAGCTGTCACGGCACGGAGATTATCCCTTTGATATGGAGTTTCTTGTCATGGATCCCGGCTACGCTCCACAGAACAGGCAGAAAATTTCAGACAATGCACAACTGCTCGGCATTCCGATTCATGTCTTTGAAACGGACATTTTTGAATCGGTGGTACATATTGAGAAAAATCCCTGTTATCTTTGTGCGAGAATGCGGCGGGGACACCTCTACAAGCAGGCACAACTGCTCGGGTGCAACAAAATTGCACTGGGGCATCATTTTGATGACGTGGTGGAAACCATTCTGATGGGAATGCTGTACGGGGCTCAAATCCAGACCATGATGCCCCGTATCAAAAGCACGAACTATGACGGCATGGAACTGATTCGTCCGATGTACTATATCCGTGAGAAAGATATTCTT
>ONUD01000039.1 GCA_900320925.1 uncultured Eubacteriales bacterium | reverse complement strand
TGGACGCAGGCGGCAAGGGCTTGTGTGTTATTTTTGAGGGTATGCTCTCGCTGATCCGTGACGGTATCATGATACAGAACGATGTGGTCGTTGCCGAACAAAAAGAGGACGATACCGCTGCCTTTTTCCGCAATGCCGCTGCCGAGTTCGATTCCGTCATCCACTTCACCTACTGCACCGAGTTCATTATCGGCAAGGCTGCCGAAGCCACCAAAAGCTATCTGGAACTGAAAGCCTTTCTGGAAACCATCGGTGACTGTGTGGTGGTGGCAGACGATGAGGAAATTATCAAGGTACACGTCCATACCGAACATCCCGGCAAGGCTCTGGAGGAGGCTCTGACATTTGGGCAGCTCCTGACAGTCAAGATTGAAAATATGAAAGAACAGCACCGCAAGGCTGCTGAACAGTATGAACGGGAAAAAGCCAAAGCCGCTGCCGAAGAAAAAAAACGGGAAGCTTTGAAACCGGTTTCTCCTGTGGATGAGGTGGGCTTTGTGTCGGTTGCATCGGGCGAGGGACTGGAAGCGGTTTTTAAGGATCTCGGTTGCCAGCACGTTGTCAGCGGCGGCCAAAGCATGAACCCCAGTACCGAAGATATTTATGAAGCGGTCATGGCAACCCCTGCCAAAACGGTATTTGTGTTCCCGAACAACAAAAATATCATCCTCGCTGCCGAACAGGTCATCCCCCTTGTCACGGACAGGGAAGTGATCATCATTCCTACCAAGACGATTCCACAGGGATTGGTCGCCATTCTCGCCTACTCCGAGGATGCTGCTCCGGCAGAGAATACCGAATATATGACCCTTGCCGCCAAGGGTGTGGCAACCGGTCAGGTGACGTATGCCGCAAGAAACTCCGAATTCGGCAGTACCAAGATCCGTGAAGGAGAAATTATTGCCCTGAACAACGGAAAGCTGACCCATAAGGACAAAGACCCCGTACACGCTGTTATCAAACTGGCCAAGGATATGGTCAAACGGGATACCTCCTATGTGACCCTCATCTATGGCAATGACATCAGTGAGGCACAGGCCAATGTCGCACTGGAAGCAATCCGTTCCCGACTCGGCTCCAATGCCGAAATCTCCCTGCTCAACGGCGGACAGCCGATTTACTATTTTATTCTCTCGGTTGAATGATTTACCCAACGGTAAGCCTGTCGGCTTGCCGTTTTTTTTGAAAAGGAGTGACAGCATGGCTTCCCTGTTCAAAATTCCCCTGACACGCCTGAACGGTATCGGCCCCAAAAAAGCCCAGCAATTCTACAAGTTAGGAGTCTGCACGGTGGGCGACCTGATACGGCTGTATCCCAGAACTTATGAGGACTGGAGTTGTCCTGTCAGCATTGCCGACACCCGTGACAACGTCACCTGCTGTATCAAAGCAACCGTGGTGTCAGTTTCCGCTCCGGTCAGGATCCGTGCCAATATGCTGCTGTTCAAGCTCACGGTCAGTGACGGTGAGGACGGCATGACCGTCACGTTCTTTAATCAGGTCTACACCTATGAAAAACTCAAAAACGGCGGTGATTTTCTGTTTTACGGCTGTGTGAAGCACAGCGGATACGGCTATGAAATGGTTTCACCGGAAGTGTTGTCCGTTGACGAGATGGCCATCCACCCCATTTATGCCCGTACGGCGGGACTGACAACCCGACAGATTGAAAATGCCGTCAAACAGGCTCTGAAAATGCTTCCCGCAACCGTCAACGACCCTATTCCCGCAACCATTCGCCGGCAGTTTGGTCTTTGTCCGCTGGACTTTGCCCTGCAAAATATCCACTTCCCCGAAAGTGAGCAGGCTCTGCTCACAGCAAGACAGCGGCTTGTCTTTGAAGAACTGCTCATCCTGCAATTGGGCATGGCACGGCTCAAGGGCGGCAGGCTGGAAACCGCTTCTCACAAGCTGGCAACAGATTATCGTGAAGAATTTTGGAAATTGCTTCCTTTTGCTCCGACAACGGCACAAAAACGGGCGGTGGCAGAGTGTCTGCATGACATGATGACAGCTTCCTACCCCATGAACCGGCTGATACAGGGAGATGTGGGTTCGGGAAAGACGGCTGTAGCAGCCGCCGTATGTTACAGTGCCGTCAAAAACGGACTGCAATGTGCCTTCATGGCTCCCACGGAGATTCTTGCCGAACAGCACTATAACTCCCTGACAGAGCTGTTTGCAAATACGGAAGTACGTGTCGGACTGCTGACAGGCTCCATGAGGATATCCCAAAAACGCCATGTACAGGAGCGGCTGCAATCAGGCATGATAGACATCGTAATCGGCACCCATGCCCTGCTGTCAGAAAACGTGCAGTTTCGGCAGCTGGGGCTGATTGTCACCGATGAACAGCACCGCTTCGGGGTAGCACAGCGGGCGGCACTGATTGCCAAGGGTAGCCATCCGCATATCATGGTCATGTCTGCCACCCCCATTCCCCGTACACTGGCACTGATGATTTTCGGTGATCTGGATCTGTCGGTACTGGACGAGCGTCCCCCCGGGCGGCAGAAAGTGGACACCTTCCTCATTGACAGCACCAAACGAGAGCGTGCCTACGGCTTCCTGAAAAAGCAAATCGACAGCGGTCGGCAATGCTATATTGTCTGTCCGCTGGTGGAACAGGATGAAGAGACCGCCCTGCTTTCGGCAGAGGAATATGACGGACTGCTGGCACAGAGCGTGCTGAAAGACTGCCGCAGAGCCGTCCTGCACGGCAAGCTGCGTGCCGCGGAAAAGGAATCCATCATGCATGCATTTGCCAAAGGGACTATTGATATTCTGATTGCCACAACGGTGATAGAAGTGGGGGTGGATGTACCGAACAGCACGGTGATGATGATTGAAAATGCAGAGCGGTTCGGTCTGTCACAGCTCCACCAACTGCGGGGACGTGTCGGACGGGGAGCATACAAGTCCTACTGCATCATGGTTTCGGATATTCAGAAAGAAAGCAGCCTGGAACGGCTGCGGGTGATGTGCCGCACGAATGACGGCTTTGTCATTGCAGATGAGGATCTGCGTCTGAGGGGACCGGGGGATTTTTTCGGCTCAAGACAGCATGGTCTGCCGGAACTGAAGATTGCAGAGCTGTCCAGCGTCACCTCTCTGGAAAGGACGCAGGAAGCGGCAAGAAGGATTCTGGACGCTGACCCGTCACTTTCCCTGAAAGAACACAGAGGATTGTTGTTTGAAACCAAACGCCTGTTTGCGGCGGCAGGGGCAACTCAGCGTCTGCAATAAAAAAATTCCTGTCGAAATGACAGGAATTTTTTTATTGATTGGTTAGTCTTCGCCCGGATAGCTGTAGTGAGCACCCTTGAGATCAAGTCCGCTGCCGCCGTCGGCAGTCGTGCCGAGTTCATTCAGTGATTTCACATACTGCATACTCTTCCAATAATTTTCATTAAAGAGATCCGCAATATATTTCGTCTTTGTCACCGCACCCGTCACAGGATCCGTGCTGACAGTTGCCTTGGAAATCTCATACTTACCCTCACGAATCACAAACTGATGTTTTTTGCCTGTCCGATCGGGATAGCAAACGGTCACATCGGTCAGGAATTCAATCTGCACGGAACTCTTTGTACTGTCGGTATTGTAGAGATAGAAGTGAGACAGATAGTTACCGTACTGTGTGGCATCAATTTTGCCGACGGCACCGAACTTGTACTCGGAAGCATACAGCTTGACGCCTGACTTGACATACAGCGGATCAGCAGAACTCCAGCGGAAGTAAATACCCTTGTTGGAGCGGTAGCTGTAGTACATGGTCGAGGGGAGTTTGGTAAACGAGCCTTTGCTCACATCGAAGTTGACATTACCGCCTGTTGTTTCACCGTTCGTGGTATTGAAATCAGTACCCGTGTACCAATGGAGGAGAGTCGCATCCTGTGCGTCAGTCGTGGTGTTGATACCATTGTTCTCATACTCTCCGTAGTTGGTGCCGGTACGGAAGTACGCTTCGGTGGTACTGTCGAACAGCTTGAAAGTCGCATCTCCTTTGACGGGAGAAGTATTCGTTGTCGACTTATCGTTCACATCCTTGGTGGTAAAGGTATAGGCACCCGCCTTAATGGTATAGGAATGGCTGTTATAAGTAACTGTCGTATCGTAATTAAAGTATACCGTCATCGGTTCATACTTATCCAGTGTTTCCATCATGCCCGTAATAGGATTCAGTCTCTTTTCCTGAACAACCTCCATCACGCCCGTTGTGGGATTTTTCTTTTTCTCTTTGGTCATTGTCAGGACGACATCATTATCCGAACCCTGCTCATAGGTATCATTCAAAATCTGGCGATAGTCGGTATTGGAGTTTTCTCTCCAGATCGGATTGCTGGTACGATCCATATAGACCCATGCTTCGTTCTTTTTCATTTCGTTCTTGGAGGTACCGACCAAAGCACCTTCTGTAACATCATAGAACTGTACATCATAAATGATGTCATAGCCTGTTTCAAAGTAGATCGGATAGCCTTCGGGGTTGGTATCCGTAACATCCTTCTTTTGATAGGTGCTTGCACTGGCACTGGTCTTGTACCAAAGCTGGAACCGATGTCCGTCCGCCACCTTGTTTTGTGCATCATAGAGAACAACGGCCACGGAACCCTCAGAGGATGCCGTCATATTGGCAATGGCTCTGTTGACGGTATTGATGGCATTTTGCACATTGCTGCCGGTGGCATAGGCTGTTTCGGCAGATTTCAGTGCATTTCTCAGGTAATTCACAGAATCACCACTGTAAGTTCTGTAATTGCCTCTGTCAAGATATTCCGGATAGGCTGCATTCTGATTATTATGGTATCCGTCCTTGATTGGTTCTGCCAGATAAGATCTGGCATCGCCCATGAGCGTATACAGTGTTTCTGCCTTGGAAACAGTATTAAAGAGAGAATCATACGCATTATAAGCATTTGTTTCATCCGCTGATGCAATATTGGTGACATTGGCTTTCCAGATACCGCTGCCGTCTTTCTGGAAGTAGGAAGTGTAGGAAGTGAATGCATTGGAGAGATAGTCAGAATAAATTTCTCTGCTGCCGGCAGATGGGCTGTTGATAATATCGCCGTTGGCATCATAGGCACGGATGATATACTTGGAATAGTACATATTGCACATCAGTTCACAGATCTCTTTCAGTTTGTTCTGGTCAGACTGGAATTTTTTCCAGTCACCATAGTTTCTGTTGGAGGATGGGTCAAAGAGTGCATAATTGTTGCCCTGGAGTTCTTTCTTGTACGTATGCACAACTCCGGCAGAATCTTTCATTTTAATGACAAGGAACGGGGTATTTTTGGAGATATCTTTGATTTCCACGATACCAACATTCGTCCCTCTGGTCAGATACTTCACTCTGGAGGTGCTTGACAGGTTCACGCTATCCACGCCGCCCGACACAGCACTCTGCACACCATATGCCTGCACGCTTTCCAGTGTCCATGAATCAGCCGTTCCATACCCCGGAATACGGATATAGACAGACGTTTTTTCTGCAATCTGCCATTTTTCAGGGTCGAACGTCAGCAGTTCGGTCTGGTTAAAGACCTTCGTGGAGGTGTTATACTTATCATTAAACAGGCTGACCCACACATCACCATGGGCATTGACAACCTTTTCCGTCTTGACATCGTTCTTGCCTGCCACGAGGTTGTTCAGTTGGAATGTGTACTTGTTGGACTGTTCCACGGGAATCTTGTATTCATACCAGTCAAAGTACGGCAGAAGCTTCGCATCACCGACACGGTACTTGGAATCATCGATATCATGACCGCCGAACATATTGCTGTCACTGATTTGTACCGTATCCGTCCAGATAGCCTGCGAACCGGTAAACGTCTCATAATAAGACTTATTTTTGATACGGACTTTGCCGCCGCCGACGTATGCCATAGCCAAATTAGACTGCGTAT
>ONUD01000038.1 GCA_900320925.1 uncultured Eubacteriales bacterium | reverse complement strand
GCAGCAACAATGGCAGCAACAACGGCAGCAACAATGGCAGCAACAACGGCAGCAACAATGGCAGCAACAACGGCAGCAACAACGGCAGCAACAATGGCAGCAACAATGGCGGTACAATAACTCCTGTTGACAACAACGGCAAGGGCAACAGTGTCAATACCGGTGACACCACAATGCCTTTCGCAGTCGGTGCAGTTGCAGTGGCAGCTCTCGGCGTAGCTTTCGTAGCTTCCAAGAAAAAGAAGGACTAATCCTTTAGACTGACTTTCATTCCCTGCTGATCCGTGCGGTGAGCAGGGAATTTTTTCGCAAAAAATATCCCCCTTGTCTGACACAAGGGGGATTTTGTTATGCGGAGATTTTGGTAACAGTGAGTCCCTTTTCCTCTAACAGGGACAGGATACCGTCCTCTCCCACGTAGTGGGCAGCACCCACAACAACCATGGTCTTTTTGCCGCTTTTCAGGTACTCCATGATTTTATCTGCCATGCCGGTATTCCTGTCCGTCAGCAAGGCGGTGTTATATTCCTCTATCAGAGCCTTTTGTTGCTCGGTCAGTGAGGATTCGTCCACATCCTGCGTATCCTCTGCTGTGATGGTTCCTGCTTTCCACTTTTCATACAACTGCTTCAAGCTTTCTGACTGTACAGAGATGGCATTGTCCTGCGTGTACTCTGCCAGTATCATCTCAATCAGCTCATCCGAAAGGCTGTTGAACATGCCGATTTGAAACGCTGCGGACTCCGTTTCTAAAATGTCCTTGCCGTCCTTTTTGGCACGGTTGGTGAGAACCATATCCACACCTTTGTTGCTGTCCAGCCCTGCCTGGGAGATGATGACATTCTCCACCAGTGATTCCCACATGACAGGCTTATAGTAATCATACAAGGGGTTATAGGCATCGTTGTCACGGAGAATCTTGACCAGTTTTTGATAAGTTTCCGAAGAAAGATGGTTCTTAATGGTCGTGCCGTCCGTGTACATCATATCGCCCAGCATTTCTGCCGAAGCACTCAGGTCGGTCATCATGGCGGAAATGTCGATTTCAAAGGCAAGTGCCTCGCACTCCGCATATGCCTCCTCAAAGTAATCGGGCAGATGGTTCACGGCATTGTCTGCCGCATGGATCGAACCGAAAAGGTAGATACTGTTTCCGTCAGTGTCCTCTGCTTTCCATAGGGCAGGGGTGACAGGGGAGCCGTCATAGCTGTCCTCACTGCTTTCTGCACGGCTTGCCACGGAGGAAACATCATTTTTCTCGACGTGCTTACAGCCGCCCAGCAGGGGGACTATCAGCATCAGCACGGCAAGCATACTACATAGGATTCGTTTCATACACATTGTCCTTATTTTTTATTTTTTTTGCTGCCGAACAGTGTCAGCACCACGATGACCAGTGCTGCAACACCGATCGCTGCCAATGCGATAATCAGCACAGTAGAGTTATCGCCTGTTGCCACCGCAAGAGAAGACATCATACTCGTTCACCTCCCTAAAACAACACAGGGGTACTGTCACCGACAATACCCCTGTTATGTAAAAGCTTTCAGGCTTTCAATTATTTGGACTTCTTGGACTTGGAAGCAACAAGAGCTGTTCCGAGAGCAGCAGCACCTACGATAGCAAACACAGCAGCTGTTGCAGTGGAATCACCTGTATTGGTAGTACCGTTCTGCTGGTTGTTGTTGTTTTGCTGATTGTTGTTGTTCTGCTGGTTGTTGTTCTGGCTGTTCTGGCTGTTCTCATCCGGCTTACTGGATTGCTCAGCTGTCTTGATGAAAGCGTACTTGGAGAAGTGGGGAGCAACAAACTTGACAACGCCGTTTTCAACGGTTGCACCGACATTGTTCAGTGCGTTTTCTGCCCCTTCAAATACGTATACAACATCAGCGTCTACGCCTGTGACAGCAACAGCAACATTTTTGCCTTCAAAAGACACTCTCTCACCTGCTTCATTGACGAAGTACAGGTCAACGACCTTGGAACTTGCCACATCAGGAAGCGTAGCGATGAGTGCATCGATATCAACATCAACGACAATCTCACCAACGAGTGTGAGGGTTGTGTCAGCCTCAACAGCACCTGCGGGAACCGTTACATCGAAGTCTGCACTGTCCAAAGAGATATGAAACTCTGTATTGGTAGCGAAAGCAACTGTCTTAGTATCCTGAGCAGCATTGCTGGTATTGCCGAGTACGGCTTCTTCTGCACTTACGGTCAAAGCAGCTGCGGAAGAAACTGCCATTGTAGCCGCAAGGGCAATTACCAAAGATTTTTTCGTGTTCATTGTCAACATCCTCCTAAAAGATATTTTAATATAATGATTCTGAACACACTTATCATAGCACACCCGTTACAAGTTTGTCAATAATTTATAGCAAAAATTCTTTAGCATTTTGGTTGGAAAATCCAGCCACAGCGGTGATTTTAGCAATATTGACTAAAAAAGGGATTTATAAGGCAAAAAATTCACGAATTTGTTTTGAACCATCAAAACGCAGCCAGAAGTCATAAGGGACGGCACCATGGGCGTGTTGGAACAGACCATAGTAAAAGTGGACATAAGAAAGCACCAATATCAGAAGAATAAATCCAACTGCCAGCAGCCTTTTCTGTTTTTCAGAGGTCAGCACAATGGTTCTGCCGCTGCTGAGGGTGGCACTGATGCCTTTGGCGGAGAGAGAACGAGCGGTGAGCGGAGCAAGCAACAGCAAAAAGATAATGAAATAGTACGACAGTCGTTCAATGATGCTGTGTTTGGACATCGTGACCATGAGAAGCGTACCGATGAGGGAAAGGTTGATCAGGTACTTATTTTCATGGGTGACGTTGATGGTGCCGAGTTTGGCCAGTACAAAGGCAATGACCGTCACTGCCACGGGGAAGATGGCATAGGTGAACGACAATCCTCTGGTAATGAAAATGCTTTCCTTGTATTCCTCGTGGTAGAAGTTTGTCAGAATGTTGACAAATCCATCCGATGCCATATAGAACCAGAGGATAAAATACCCGTAGATGACCAGTTCCTTGATGCCGGGCTTCATCTTGACGAGCAGGTACACCGGCAGGAGAACCAGTACGGTCTGATGGAACAGCGAGGCAAACAGAATCACCAATGCAAAGGGAATGAATTTATTCCGCTTCATAAACGACCATGCCAGCATGACCAGCGATACGGCAATCATCTGCCGCAGGAAGTTCATCTCCATGAAGAATACAAACAGGTTGACGTACAAAATCGTGGACAGCCACGGTATTTCAGAGTTGCGTGCGATAAAGACAGCGGCAGGAACAATGGCAAACAGGCTCAGTACACCAAAGTACCACAGATAATTCGGCAGTATCATGCCCAGCAGCTTGGTCAGCAGCACAAAGCCGATTTCCCAATCCTGATAGGTCAGGTTGGTGAAGCCGTCCTCCGTCATCTGGCGGAAGCCTACCGCATACATATTGTAGTCATTGCCGATTTGGTTACGCAGCACCATCAGTGTCAGGAGCTGACCGAAAGCAAGGCAGAGGAATACAGCATTTTTTACTTTAGAGGGCTTTCTCATACAAAACAAGTATGCCCACAAAAGCAGCAGCAATTCATTTATGGTGTAGAACAGCAACAATAACAACTCCTGTCAAAAGAAGATTTATCGGGCATTCTTGGAAAAAATGCCCTTGGTAAGCGTTTGGAACAGTATCTTGATGTCGAAGAGAATCGACCAGTTTTCAATGTAAAATAGGTCATAGCGGATACGCTCCTCAATCGAGGTATCACTGCCCCGCAGGTCATTGACCTGTGCCCAGCCCGTGATACCGGGTTTGACATAATGCTTGACCATGTACAGAGGAATGGACTTGCGGAATTTTTCGACATAAAACGGTATCTCAGGGCGGGGGCCTACCAGACTCATATCGCCTTTCAGGACATTGAAAAGCTGCGGCAGCTCGTCAATGCTGAACTTGCGGATAAATGCTCCGAAACGGGTACAGCGTTCATCGTCTTTTTGGGTCATGGATAAGTCACTTTCCGTTTCCGTTTTCATGGAACGGAACTTATACATGGTAAACGGACGGTTGGACATCCCGACCCGTTCCTGCCGGAAGATAATGCTCCCGGGGGAGGTCACACGGATAATGACTGCCGTGATCAGCATCAGCGGTGACAGAAACACCAGCATGACCAATGAAACCAGAATATCCAGTGTACGCTTGACAAAGCGGTTGAAGGTATTGTCCAGCGGCACGTTTCTCATACTCAGCAGCGGGATGCCGTCAAAGCTGGCAATATAGATTCTCGAAGAAAAGTCCGAGAACATATTGGGCAGAATGGAGAATTTAATGCCCCAGTTCTCGCAAATGGCAATGATATGCCCTAAGGAGGGCTGGAACTTATCGGACAGCATGATGATGGCTTCATCGGGAGGGGACTGCCTGAAAAAAGAGGAAATTTTCTTGAAATTGCCCAGATAGGGAATCTTGACAGCAGAGTGGGGGGCAACATCAAAATAGCCGGACAATTCATAGCCGAAATCCGGGGAGGTCTGTATTTTTTCGATGAAATTTTCCGTACAGTTGTTGATGCCGATGAGGGCGATGTATTTTTTGTTATAGCCCTTGCTCCGCATATATTTCAGCAGTTTTCTCAGCAAGGCACGGTAGAGCAGTGAAACAAAGGTATTGGTGAAATAGTAGATAATAATGGCAATCTGAAAGGTGAACAGTTGTCCTGTCAAAAAGGCAAGCACGATCTGCATGATACACAGCCACAGTCCGGCTTGCAGGACATTGGAGGCTTCCTCGATAAATTTATTGGAGCGGTAGGAACGGTACAGGTCACAAATTTTATTGAGCAGGATTTGCAGGAGGGCTACCAGTACCGGCAGACCGATAACCATACCGGCATGATAATCGTATTCATACAGCAGGTCATGACCGAACAGGAAGCGGTACGCAAAATAGGAGACGGTGCAGCTTGCACAACTGATAATCACATCTATCGTTACATGAACGGCATTCAGTTTTCCTTGATTTTGCTTGATCATCGCTCCACCACCTTTTCTTTATTGTAATATATCCCCTGAGGTTAGTCAACACTTTTGTCAGGGAAAAATTTATGATAGACATTTCACGCAGATAATGGTATAATAGGCAGTAGATTGATGAAACGGAGTGGGGAGAATGATTCGCAGACGGATTGAGGAGTTCATGTATTACGTTCCTTTTCTGAAGGAAGTGGTGAAGCGTGACTTTAAAAAGAAATATTACAAGTCTGTATTGGGTGTTGCATGGTCAATGCTGAGTCCGCTGCTGATGATGATTGTCATCACTGTCATTTTTTCCACGATCTTTCAAAGACAGATTCCTTATTACCCCTCTTATTGGCTGGCAGGCAATCTGTTGTTTGTGTTCGTCATGGAGGGCAGCAATTCTGTTATGAACAGTATTGTCATGAACGGACACCTTATCAAGAAAATGAAGATTCCCCATTACTTTTTCTGCATTTCCTCCCTGACACAACACCTGATTACCCTGTTGTTTTCCATGATACCGTATTTTGCGGTGTCGCTGCTCATTGGGGTACCGCTGAGTCCTTATATGCCGCTGATTTTCTTTCCGATCCTGCTGGCCTACATTTTTACATTGGGACTGGGGATGTTCCTGTGTGCCTATGGTACCATGCTGCGGGATTTGAACCATCTGTACGGCATTATCCGCAGGGCTTGGCTGTATGTCACGCCCATTTTTTACCCGATTGAAATTATCCCCGAACAGTTCCGTTTTTTGTTTGAATTAAATCCGCTGTATGTCTATATTTCCATTTTCCGTGATTTCACCCTGAACAATACCGTTCCGTCCGAAAGAATGCTGATTGTTGCCACATTCTACAGTATCCTGACACTGATACTGGGCGTGACGGCTTTCAAGGAAAAGCAAGACCGTTTCTTCCTGTATATATGAGGTGAGTGGTATGAAAGAACTGAATGAAGTGATTGAAGTTGTCAATCCCGTGGTGCGTGCAGAACGGGAACGGATGGACGATGAAGATGTATGTGTGGACGTGAGAAACGTTTCAGTCATGTTCAACCTGAGCAAAAATCGTGAAGATGGCTTGAAGGAGTACCTTATCAACATGATCAAGGGCAGGGTGGGCTATGATGAATTCTGGGCATTGCGGAATATCAGCCTGCAAGTCCGCAGGGGAGATTCCCTTGCTCTCATCGGCAGGAACGGTTCCGGCAAGTCTACCCTCCTCAAAACCATTGCGGGGATTATCAAACCGACCCGTGGAACGGTGGAAGTCAAAGGCACGATTGCACCCCTGATTGAAATGAGCGGCGGCTTTGACCGCTCCCTGTCCGCAAGGGAAAATATCTTTTTGGCAGGGGCTATGCACGGCCATACCAAAAAGTATATGAAAAAACGCTTTGATGAAATTGTGGACTTTGCAGAAATCGAACGCTTCATTGATGTACCGCTGAAAAACTACTCTTCGGGTATGATCTCCCGATTAGGCTTTGCCGTGGCAACGTGCGTCAATGCTGATATTATCATTGCAGACGAGGTGCTGTCGGTAGGAGATGCCAAATTCCGCATGAAATGTGAGGAGCGTATTCGTCAGATGCTCCAAAGCGGTACGACAATCCTGTATGTATCCCACAGTGCCGCACAGGTGAAAAAAATGTGCCGCAATGCCGTCTGGCTTGAAAAGGGCAGGATGGTGGATTTTGGTACATCCGCAGAAATTTGTGACAAATATATGAGGTCGCTGAAAAAGGAATGAAACGGATACTTGTATGTGCATCCCGTATCTCGCATATCTGTCAGTTCCACCTGCCGTATCTCCGCCATTACAAGGAGCATGGCTTCACGGTGGATGTGGCGGCGGAGGGGGTGACGGATACCCCTTTGATTGACCATTGCTACGACATGAAATTTACCAAAAATCCCCTGTCACCCGATAATCTCCGCACCATGCACCGCCTGAGAAAACTTATCAAAGAAAACGGCTATGATATGGTATGCTCCAATGCCACACTGGCAGGAGCGGCAGTCAGGCTGGCAGTGATGGGTATGAAGCACCGTCCTTATATGATACATATCTCTCACGGCTATATGTTCAGTGAGACGGACAAGCGGTATCTTTGGGTGGAAAAGCTGTTGGCAGGTGTGACAGACAGCCTTGTGGTCATGAATGAGGAGGACAGGGAGCTTGCCGAGAAATACCTTCTCGGCAAAAGCTTACATTATATAAGTGGCATGGGTCTGGATGGCGGCAAATTTCCTCCCCTTTCCGAAGAGGAACGCAGGGAGTTCCGCCGACAGTTGGGAGTGTCAGATGAGGATATGCTGCTGCTCTGTGTGGGGGAGTTCTGCCGCAGGAAGAATCAGAAAGCGGTCATTCGTGCCATGGACACCGTGGCAAAGCGCCATCGGAATCTCCGGCTGTGTTTTGCAGGCAAGGGGCAAATGCTGGAGGAGTGCCGACAGTTGGTGCATGAACTGGAACTGGACGGACATATCCGTTTTTTAGGACAAGTGCGTGAAATGGCGGCACTGTATCGGTGCAGTGACCTTTTGGTAACGGCTTCCCAAATGGAAGGCCTGCCGTTCAATGTCATGGAGGCACTGTACTGCGGTGTCCCCGTACTGGCTTCCGACATCAAGGGACACCGTGACCTCATTCAAAACGGATACAACGGACTGCTTTCCGAGGATATCACCGCCGCTCTGGAGGAAATCCTCTCTGACAGGGAACGGTATCGGACATTGAAAGAACACGCTTTTCTTGAGGAAAAGTATCTGCTGGAGCAGGCAAAGCCTGCCTTGCTGACCATATGGGACGGGGAGGAAGTGACAGTATGAAGCGAGTAATCGGACTGCTGACCATATTGATTCTGCTGATGGGCAGCCTGGCGGTGCGGGCAGAAGAGGGGTCGCTCAGCATGAGCAGGGACAGTATCAATCTCTATATCAAACAAAGCTATCAGTTGTCTGTGACGGGGGCATATGCCGAGGTGACATTCCATTCGGAAGATACCAAAATTGCCGAAGTCAGTGCCGATGGCATGGTGACGGCTCTTTCGCTGGGAACTACCAAGATGGTTGCTGAAAGTGCAGACGGTATGCGGGCGGAATGTACGGTTAACGTGCTGAACGGTGTTTCCCCGAAAGAACTGGTCATGCCCACACAGGACATTACCATGAAAGTCGGTGACAATACCACCCTCAATGCCAAGGTCAAACCGCAGGAAACAGACCAGAAGCTGACCTTTGAAAGCTCCGATCCCTCGGTGGTCAGGGTGGACAAAAACGGCTATCTGACTGCCCTCAAAACAGGTGTCGCTGTGGTGACGGTCACAACCACCAGTGATGCTGTCTTTAAAAAGTGCATGGTCAAGGTCATTGCCGACAACGAAGAACCGAAAAATAATACCACCATCACCGTGAAAGGCGTACTGTATTCCATTGCGGGCGAGAAAAAAGTCAATATGACCGTGGAACTGAGAAATGCAGGCGGTTTCAAGCGTACCAAGACCGATACGGACGGGGTGTTTTCCATTTCGGACGTGAAGCAGGGGGATTATGCCCTGCTGGTGTACAAGACCGACAAAGATCTTACCCCTGCCGCCAAAGCACAGCTGACCGCAGGGGTTTATAACCTCAATGTCACCTGTATCATGAATGACAGTGAATTGGTGGTGCTGTACCAGAATACCAAGGCGACTTCCTCCGACATTAAACAGCTCATTCTTTCCGCAGAGGAAATTGCACTGGACAACGGTGACACTTATGACATGACCTATCGTTCCCGTCCCGCAGGAGCCGTTCTGCCGACAATCGTAGGGGTGTCTGCTGATGACAGTATCGCAACGGTCGATGCGGACGGACGCATTACGGGCATTGCCAAAGGCGTGACAACTATCACGTTTTCCACGCTCGACGGCAAGCTGTCTGCTGTCTGCAAGGTCAATGTGTCTGATGCTAACGGCAATCAATACAGTCTGTGGATTATCGGCGTGGAAACAGCCATTGTGGTATTGTGTCTGGTGACATTTTTGATACGCTACCACCGGTTTACCAAACGGAGAGAACGAGAAGAATTTTCATATGATGAGGAAGAAATGGCATGATACTGACAGGAATCGTGGCAGGCGGCACAGGCTCCAGAATGGGTCATACCGCTTTGCCGAAACAGTTTTGGGAGCTTGCGGGCAAGCCCGTATTTGTCTACACGGCAGAAGCCTTTTTGAAAAGCACGGATTTTGTCATCATTGGCATGAATCCTGCTTATGTGGAGCAGGCAAGGCAACTGGCAGAACAATTCTTGCCCGACAAGGTATTCGTGATTGACGGCGGTGCGGACAGGAATGAAACCGTGAGCCGTATCATTGCCTTTGCCCGTGAGAAGCTTGCCTGCCAAAGGGAAGATGTGATCCTGACCCATGATGCCGTGCGTCCGTTCGTGACACAGCAGATGATACAGGACAGCCTTGCCGCTGTCAGGAACTGCGATATCTGTACCGCCGCTGTACCTGCTACGGATACGCTTGCCGTTTCCTGTGACGGAAGCACTGCTGACAGCTTCCCTGACCGTTCCCAAATGTTCCTCGTGCAGACCCCCCAGACATTCCGTATCGGAGATTTTGAGGAAATTTACCGCTCGCTGGACGAGGAAGAAAAACACCTTGCTACCGATGTGTGCCGCCTGTTTCAGGCAAAACACAAAAAAGTGAAGCTGATTGCGGGCAGTCCTGACAATATCAAGCTTACCTATCTCCATGACTATCAAATCGCTTGTCTCCTTGCCAAAAACCGATGAAGAACATTCATCGGTTTTTGGCATATTTTGCAAAGCTCGTGAATAATTTGTAAAGCTGTTGATTTTTGCTGAAAAATATGCTTTAATAGATACGGCACATTCTCTATCAATCAAGGATTCGGGGAGGGAAGATGATGGCAAGTGAACTTATCAAAGCTGTGCTGGAGGCAGAGGAGGACTGTCGAAAAAAAGAGTCCGATGCCCGCAGGCAGGCGGAGATAAAAAAACAAAATGCCCAAAAACAGGCAAAACAAATCGTGTCCGATGCCAGACAGCAGGTGGAAAAAATGCTGACGGACGACCGCACCGCTATTTTGGGCAGCAGTGAGCGACAACTGCAAAAAGAAAAACAAAAAATACAAAAACAATGTGATGAGCTTTCCGCAAAAGCAGAGAAAAATCTCGATAGAGTGACTCGGCTGGTGATTGAAATGCTGACATCATAAGAAAGGGTGGTGATGGTGATTTGGCCAAGCTGAAAATGAAGGCGGTAAGGATCATTGCCCTCAAACAAGACCGCAAACGGCTTCTGGAACATCTCCAGGATTCGGAACTTGTCCATGTGAAGCATACCGAAACTGCGGAAAACGGCTTCCGGCGAACGGATACCTCTTCACAGCTCAAGCAGTTTGAAAAAAATGCCGAACTGACCGAAAAAGCATTGAAAATTCTGGGAAATATCTCGCCCGAAAAGAAAGGCTTGCTGTCAAGCTTCAGGGGACGCAGGGAAATTGACCCTGATGAAATCGGGGAAATTGCATCCCGTTCGGGCAAGGTGATCGGAATCTGCAATAAAATCGTCAGGCTGGATGCACAAATGACCGACAACATCGCAGAACAGGCTCGTATCCGTACCTCTTTGGCACAGCTCCAACCGTGGAAAAAACTGGATATTCCCCTCAATACGGGGGATACCGACTCGATGGCAGTGTTTATCGGCACATTCCCTAAAGAGTATGATGAGAAACTGCTCTCCTCGGCACTGGCTGAAAAGGAACCGGAACTGGTGTTTGAAACGGAAGTGATCTATGCCTCCTCCAATCTGACCAGTGCCGTGATCTACGTGCCGAAGCACCAAAAGGAACAGGCAGAACTGCTTTTGCGTGGCATGGGCTTCTCCCGTCCGTTGAATCCGACTTCCAAGGTGCCGAAAGACAAGGTGAAGCGGCTGCTGCAAAAAAGCGAAACTCTTAAACAGAAAAATGAGGAACTTAAACAGGATATCGCAGGCTATGCAGAATACCGTGACAGTATCCGTGATACGCAGGATTATTTTACCCTGCGTGTCCAGAAGTATCAGGTCATTGCCGGACTTGACCAGTCGGAACATATCTTTGTCCTCAACGGCTATGTCCCCGAAGAGGATATGGAAAAGCTGGAAACGCTCTGCCGGAAAGTGCCGTCAGCCGTGGTGGAATGGGAGGAGGCGGACGAGGAGGCTCCTGTCAAGCTGAAAAACAACAAGTTTGCCGAGCCTGCCGAGAGTATCGTCACCATGTATTCTGCACCGTCTCATGATGACATTGACCCGACACCGATCCTGGCATTTTTCTTTTACTTTTTCTTTGGCATGATGTTTTCCGATGCCGGCTACGGTCTGCTTCTGGTGATTGCCACAGCCATTGGGATTAAGGTGTTCAAGCCGGACAAGAAAATGTATAACAATCTGAAACTCTTCCAGTATTGCGGTATCTCTACCATCTTTTGGGGACTCGTTTTCGGAAGTGTCTTTGGGGATGCCCCTGCGGTATTCTATAAGCTGTTTACGGGCAATGAAATCCAAATGAAACAGCTCATGCCGTGGATGCTGGATACCCAAAAGGATGCCTTGTTCATCATGATTATGTCCATCGCATTCGGACTGGTACACGTACTGGTGGGAATGGGCTGTAAGTTCTATATCTGCTTCCGCAAAAAGCAGTATGCCGAAGCGTTTTTTGATACAGGCTTGTGGATGCTGCTGCTGATAGGCATTGCGGTGCTGGCTGTCGGCATGGCGGTCAGTCCTGTCCTCCTGTACATCGGTGCAGGGATTGCCATTGCCTGTGCCGTGGGACTTGTCCTCACGCAGGGGAGGGCAAAAAAAGGCTTCTTTGGCAAGCTGATCGGCGGTGTCGCTTCCCTGTACGACATCACCAGCTATGTCAGCGATCTGCTGAGCTATTCCAGACTGCTGGCACTCGGTCTGACAACGGGTGTCATGGCACAGGTGTTCAATATGCTTTCCACCCTCATGGGAACGAATGTCATCGGCATTCTCTTCATGATCGTGATCTTCCTCGCAGGTCATGCCATTACCATTGGCTTGAATGCCCTTGGTTCGTATGTGCATACCATGCGTTTGCAGTATGTGGAAATGTTCAGCAAGTTCTATGAGGGCGGCGGCAAACCGTTTGAACCGTTCTCCCTCAACAGTAAGAATTTTAAAGTTAAAATTGATAACTAATCGGAGGTAATGCATTATGGGTATGATATTTACAATCATTGGGATCGCAATCGCAACTGTTCTGGCAGGTATCGGTTCTGCCAAGGGTGTCGGAGCTGCTGCTCAGGCAGCAATGGGTGTTCTTTCGGAGGATTCCTCCATGTTCGGTAAAATGCTGGTGCTGACACTGCTGCCCGGTACACAGGGACTGTACGGCTTTATTGTAGCCTTTCTGATGCTCATCGGTGCAGGCGTCCTCGGCGGCGGCGACACGGTGACATGGCAGCAGGGATTGGCTTATCTGGGTGCTTCCCTTTCTGTCGGTATCGGTGGTCTGGTTTCGGGTATTGCACAGGGAAGAGCTGCTGTGGCAGGTATCAGTATGTGTGCCAAGGACGAGAAAAACTTTTCCAAAGCCATGGTTTCCATCACACTGGTCGAAATCTATGCCCTGCTGGCTTTCATTGTTTCCCTGCTGACCGTTATCTCCATCCCCGGTATTACATTTTAAAAGGGTGTGCATGATATGAGCAACGGAGAAAAAATCCTGTCAGGCATTCGACAGGAATGTGAAGATAAAATTGCCGCCCTCCATCAGGAAACGGATGCCGCCTGTCAGGAAATTCTTGATGCCGCCAAACAGCAGGCAGGAGAGATTACCAAAACGGCTCAATTTCAACTGGAAGAGCAATCTGCCAAGCTGCTGAAAGCCCATCAGAGTAAAAGTGAACTCGAAAAACGCAATATGCTCCTCAAGACCCGCCGGACAGAAATTGACAAGGCTGTGCAGGCTGTTTTGCACTATATGGAGCGACTGCCTGACAAGGTGTATTTTGAACTGCTGTACCAGTTGGCCAAACCTATCGGTGAAAAAAACGGCACGGTCTATCTCAACCGAAAAGACCTCAAAAGAGTGCCGGATAACTTTGAGAGCCGTCTGGGAGAACTGGGGATCCATGCCTCCCTCTCGAAAACACCCGATGACAGCATTACCAGCGGGTTTATCCTGAAAAACGGTGACGTGGAGGAAAATATGAGCTTTCCCTCCATCATCGCGGAAAGACGTGAGGAGATTGAAGACCTCATCGGCAAAGAACTGTTTCGATAAGGGGTGGAGCTATGGAATATGAATTTTCGATCGGCTCTGTCAGGGCAAGAGAAAAACACCTGCTCTCCTCTTCGGATATTGACCAGATGCTGACACTGACCGATGAAAAGGAACTGGTGCGGTTCCTTAAGGACAAGGGCTTTGGGGATGGCGAAAGTGTGGATGCACTCATCGAGAGCCATGCCCGCAGGATGTGGCAGTATATCCGCCGTGTCGCTCCCGATATGGGACTGTTTGAGCCGTTTCAGGTGCAAAATGATGTCCATAACCTGAAAACCATCCTCAAAGGCGTGATGTCTGACAGGGACTACGATGCCCTGTTGCTGACACCCTGCACCGTTGACCCGAAAGAGATGGCGGCAGCCGTGGAAAACAGACGCTTTGACAAGCTTCCAGAATGGCTCGGCAGTGCCGCCGACAGGGCATATGGTCTGTTAGCGGAAACCAAGGATGCCCGTCTGAGCGATGCCGTGATTGACAGGGCTGTCATGGAACGGCTCCTGACGGAAAGCAAACACGCCAAGTCTGTCTTTCTGAAACAGTATCTTGCCAGACTGGTTTTTTATGCCAATGTCAAGATCGCTTTGCGTGCCGCTAAAACCGGGGCTTCGGAGCAGTATCTTGAACAGGCTTTGTGTGACTGTGAGGAACTGGATTTCAAAAAGCTGATAAGAACCGCTGTGGCGGGCAGTGAACCGCTTTTGAAATATCTGGACAAGCTGGAAGTGCATGACTGCCGTCAGGCAGCTGTACGGTATCGGAAATCCCCTTCGGAGTTTGAAAGATTCGTGGACAACGGTACCATGCAGTTGGCAAGGGAGCTGTGCCGCTTCTCCTGCATGGGAGCCGAACCGCTTTTAGGATATTATATGGCCTGCGAGGGCGAAAGAAAACAGGTCAATATCATTGCAGGGGGTATCAAAACCGGTACGCCCCCCGAAAAAATCAGAGAAAGGCTGCGTGTGAGCTATGGTTAAGAATATTGCCGTGATCGGCGACAGTGAAAGTATCAAGGGCTTCGGTGCAGTCGGAATGGATATGTATCTGTGTGACGATCCCCAGGAATCCGGCAATCTGCTCAAACGCATTGCCGACAGTGAGGATTATGCCATTATCTATATGACAGAGGGGTTGTTTGCCCTTTGTGCAAAGGAAAGGACAAGGTTTGCCGAAAGGACAATCCCTGCCGTGATTCCGATTCCCTCCGCCGCCGGCGGAACAGGGATCGGTCAGAAACGACTGTCACAGTTCGTGGAACAGGCAGTCGGATCGGATATTCTCTTTGGAAATTGAGGTGTGTATATTTGACAAACGGAGTTATCACAAAAGTCGCAGGTCCTCTTGTCATTGCAGAGGGAATGCGTAATGCCAATATGTTTGACGTGGTAAGAGTCAGCAAGGAACGGCTGATTGGTGAAATTATCGAAATGCACGGCGACAGAGCCTCTATTCAGGTCTACGAGGAAACCTCCGGTCTCGGACCGGGCGAAGAGGTGGAATCCACAGGAGCACCGCTGTCGGTGGAATTGGGGCCGGGACTGATTGGTGCCATCTATGACGGAATCCAGAGACCCCTCAGCGAAATCATGAAAGTTGCCGGCAACAACTTGACCAGAGGTATTGAAGTGCCTTCCCTTGATCATCAGAAAAAATGGCACTTTATCCCTGCTGTCAAAAAAGGGGCAGATCTGGTATCGGGAGATGTACTCGGTACCGTCAAGGAAACCAATGCCGTGGTGCATAAAATTTTAGTGCCGAACGGTGTCAGCGGTACCGTCCTGCAAATCAAAGAGGGCGATTTTACCATTGACGAAACCGTTGCCGTTCTGGAAAAGGACGGCAAAAAACAAAACCTTACCATGGCAGTCAAGTGGCCTGTACGTGTCGGCAGACCGTACAAGAGAAAGCTCTCTCCCGATATTCTCCTGACAACGGGTCAGAGAACCATTGATACCCTTTTCCCGATTGCCAAAGGCGGTGTGGCGGCCGTGCCGGGTCCGTTCGGCTCCGGCAAAACCGTTGTACAGCACCAGTTGGCAAAATGGGCAGCAGCAGATATTATCGTTTATATCGGCTGCGGAGAACGCGGCAATGAAATGACCGATGTTCTGAACGAGTTCCCCGAACTGAAAGACCCCAGAACAGGCAATTCCCTGATGGAAAGAACCGTGCTGATTGCCAATACTTCTGATATGCCGGTGGCTGCCCGTGAAGCGTCCATCTATACGGGTATCACCATTGCCGAATACTTCCGTGACATGGGCTACACCGTGGCACTCATGGCAGACTCTACCTCCCGCTGGGCAGAGGCTTTGCGTGAAATGTCAGGCCGTCTGGAGGAAATGCCGGGTGAAGAGGGCTATCCCGCCTACCTCGGCAGCCGTCTGGCACAGTTCTACGAGCGTGCAGGACGGGTGATTGTCAACGGCAGTGACAATACAGAAGGAGCATTGTCCGTTATCGGAGCCGTATCTCCGCCGGGCGGCGACATTTCGGAACCTGTTTCTCAGGCAACCCTGCGTATTGTCAAAGTATTCTGGGGACTGGATGCAGGACTTGCTTACAAAAGACACTTCCCTGCCATTAACTGGCTGACCAGCTATTCCCTCTATACCGACCAGCTGGAGGACTGGTTTGCCGAGAATGCCTCCAAGGACTTCATGACACTGCGTGGCAGGCTGATGGCATTGTTGCAGGATGAATCGGAATTGCAGGAAATTGTGAACCTTGTCGGTATGGATGCCCTTTCCGCCACGGACAGACTGAAATTGGAAACGGCTCGTTCCATTCGTGAGGACTATCTGCACCAGAATGCCTTTGATGCGGTGGATACCTACACCTCTCTCAAAAAACAGGTGCTGATGATGAGAGCCATCCTGCTTTGCTATGACCGCTCCGTGGAAGCCCTCAAGCAGGGTGCCAATACAGAGCTTTTGATTGGTATGTCGGTACGGGAGCGTGTCGGCAGATTCAAATATGAAGAGGAAACCGGCATTGACAGAGAATTTGAAGCTATCAGTGCCATGCTGGAAAAAGAAATCAAAGACGTATTGGAAAGGAGTGAGGACTGATGCCAAAGGAATACCGTACCATCAGAGAGGTAGCCGGTCCTCTGATGATGGTCAGCGATGTCGAAGGCGTGACCTATAACGAGTTGGGAGAAATTGAACTGCCCAACGGTGACATTCGCCGTTGTCAGGTGCTGGAAATTGACGGCAAAAATGCTTTGGTGCAGTTGTTTGAATCTGCCGCCGGCATTAACCTTGCACAGTCCAAGGTCAGATTTATCGGCCGTTCCATGGAGCTGCCGGTGTCCTCGGATATGCTTTCCAGAGTCTTTGACGGTCTGGGCAATCCTATTGACGATGGCCCTGCTATCATCCCCGAAAAACGACTGGATATTAACGGCACACCCATGAATCCTGCTGCCCGTGACTATCCGCAGGAGTTTATCCAGACAGGCGTGTCTGCCATTGACGGTCTGAATACACTCGTCAGAGGACAGAAGCTGCCTATTTTCTCTGCATCGGGTCTGCCCCATGCACAGCTTGCTGCACAGATTGCCCGACAGGCTGCCGTTCGTGGAAAAAATGAACAGTTTGCCGTTGTCTTTGCGGCAATGGGTATTACCTATGAAGAATCAGAATATTTTGTACGTTCCTTCCGTGAAACGGGAGCATTGGACAGGACGGTTATGTTCGTGAACCTTGCCAACGACCCTGCTATTGAGCGTATCGCTACTCCCCGTATGGCACTGACGGCGGCAGAGTATCTTGCTTTTGACCTTGGTATGCACGTGCTTGTTATCATGACAGACATCACCAACTATGCCGATGCCCTGCGTGAAGTGTCCGCCGCCAGAAAGGAAGTCCCGGGCAGACGCGGTTATCCTGGTTATATGTATACCAACTTGGCGACTCTCTATGAACGTGCCGGCAGGCAAAAGGGCAAAAACGGCTCCATTACCATGATTCCCATTCTGACCATGCCCGAAGATGACAAGACCCACCCCATCCCTGACCTGACAGGCTACATCACCGAGGGACAAATCATTCTCAGCCGTGAACTCTACCGAAAAGGCATTACCCCTCCCATTGATGTTCTGCCGTCGCTGTCCCGTCTGAAAGACAAGGGCATTGGTGTCGGACGTACCAGAGAAGATCATGCCGCTACCATGAACCAATTGTTCTCTGCCTATGCCAGAGGCAAGGATGCCAGAGAACTCATGATCGTGCTGGGTGAATCTGCTCTGACCGATATTGACAAGAAATATGCCGAATTTGCAGAAGCATTTGAAAGAGAGTATGTTTCACAAGGCTATACTGCCAACCGTACCATTGAGGAAACACTGGACATCGGATGGAAACTGCTGCATATCCTGCCCAGAAGCGAATTGAAACGAATCAAGGATGATATGCTTGACAAATACTATGGAAAGTAAGGTGTTGAGTATATGGCAGTCATGAATGTGAATCCCACCAGAATGCAGATGACAAAGCTGAAAAAACAGCTCCAGATTGCAAGACGCGGGCATAAAATGCTGAAAGACAAACGGGATGAACTGATGCGTCAGTTCATCGAGCTTGTCAGGGAAAATCAGAAACTGCGGGCAAAGGTGGAATCCTCCCTTGAAGAGTGCAACCGCCATTTCATCAATGCCAGTGCTGTGATGAGCAAAAAAGCACTGGAATCCTCCCTGATGTCCTCCAAGCACCAGACGGGCGTGGAAGTCGCTTCCAAAAATGTGATGAGTGTGGATGTCCCTCTCTTCTCTGCCGTCAGCGGCAGTGATGATGAGGGAGAAATCTATCCCTATGGCTTTGCGTTTACGTCCTTTGAACTGGATGATGCGGTGATGTCGCTCCATCAACTCCTGCCCGATTTGATCCGGCTTGCCGAAACCGAAAAAAGCTGCGAACTGATGGCAGCTGAAATCGAACGTACCAGACGGCGTGTCAACTCTCTGGAACACGTCATGATCCCCCGCTATGAGGAAACTATCAAATATATCGCCATGAAGCTGGAGGAAAATGACCGCAGCAGCCGTACCCGACTGATGAAGGTCAAGGATATGCTGCTTGAAAAGGCACATGGCTATTCCGAAAAATATGAGTAAAAAATGAAAAAAGTTCTTGACATTTTGCTGATAAATGGTAAAATAAGGGTGTAGGTTGATAGCAATTTTGATGAATACGGAGGGCAAAATGACAACGCTGGAAGAAGAATCCCTGAAATTGGATAATCAATTGTGCTTTCCGCTGTATGTTGCCTCCCGTAAGGTGATTTCCCTTTATCATGCACATCTCAAAGCATTGGATTTGACTTATACACAGTATTTGGTACTGATGGTGCTGTGGGAAACAGATGGGATTCCTGTCAGTGAACTCGGCAAAAGGCTTTTCCTTGACAACGGGACATTGACCCCTTTGCTGAAAAAAATGGAACAGCAGGGCTATCTCTCACGGACAAGAACTGTCAAAGATGAAAGAGTGGTTATCATCTCCCTGACGGAAACAGGAAAAAATATGAAAGAAAAATGCAGGAGTATTCCTGCTACTGTAGGGGACTGTCTGAAACTCGACAAGGAACAGGTGCAAACACTGTACCTTTTGTTGTATGACATGATCCGGCAGATGTGAGTTCTTTTACCAAAAAAGACCGAAGCTTGTTGCTTCGGTCTTTTTTGTGATGGATTTATTTTACGGTGACAGAGAATGTTTTTTCAATGACCGTACTGTTTTTATCCTTGGCTTTGACGAAGATTTCATAAGAGGTTTTCTTCTTGGGGGTGACGGCAACAGAAGGATTGGTGCTGTAAGC
Source organism: uncultured Eubacteriales bacterium (assembly GCA_900320925.1). Lineage (GTDB taxonomy): Bacteria > Bacillota > Clostridia > Oscillospirales > Acutalibacteraceae > UBA1213. Next base: position 1,030 of record ONUD01000038.1, on the reverse strand, counting down.
CTGTGCCGTTGTCCATTTGGTATCCGTTGCTTTTTTGTAGAACACGGCATACTGGAAAGAGCCTGCACCGCCTGTTGCAGAAGCATTGACCGTTACGCTTTCACCGAGGGTGATGGTATCAGCAGAGAGGGTAGAAGTGTTTTCGGGAAGCGGATTGGTCACATTGACAGTCAAGGTCTTTTCGGCAACATTGGCTTTCTTGTCCTTTGCCTTGACAAGAATCTCATAAGCTGCCTTTTTCTGGGGAGTGACCGTGACCGTGCTGTTGGTATCATAAGCCTGAACAGAAGTCCATTTATCCGTGCCGACTTTTCTGTAGAACACGGCATACTGGCAGGAACCAACACCGCCCTGTGCCGCAGCATTGACCGTTACACTGTTGCCCAAAGCAACGGAATCTGCACTGACAGTGGATTCATTCACCAGTGCCGCAGGATTGACCGTGACGGAAAAAGTCTTTTCTTTCTCGTTGCCGAAACCGTCCTTTGCACTGACACGAATATCATAGGAAACGGCTTTCATCGGGGTAATCTGTACTTTCTTGTTACTGCTGTAATTCTGTACGGTCGTCCATTTGGTATCAGTGGCTTTCTTGTAGGATACCGCATACTGATAGACACCGTCACCACCATTGGCGGAAGCTGTGACGATAACGGATTCCCCTAAACTGACCGTATCTGATGCAAGAGTAGAGTTGTTATTGAAATAGCTGTCAAGCACACGGAATACCAAAGGATTGTTTTTTGTACCGTCACCGTCCGCTACCCATACCTTTGCGGTGCTGGCATGGCTGGAACGGTCAAGATTGATGCTGAAACTGCCGTTGTCACTCGTGAAGGTGCCGACATAGGCATAACCAATCACAGGAAGTTCATATTCCTCAAGGTTGCCTGTTGAAATAAGAGTAGACTTGTATGACATATCCGACAGAGTGTACTCTCCGCTGACCTGTTTGCTGACATTCTTGATGTAGACACCCTCACCAAAGTTGATGGTATCGCCTTTTTGGTAAACATCACCTACCGCAATC
>ONUD01000005.1 GCA_900320925.1 uncultured Eubacteriales bacterium | reverse complement strand
TCCACCTTGGGAGCATACTTCTCCGCAAGCGACATAACCCCCAAATCTGCTATGATAAACGCATCTGCCCCACAGTCCTGCACCTGTTCCAGAAAAGCGGGCATCCTGTCGATTTCCCCGTTTCTCGGAAGGGTGTTGCACGTGACATATACTTTCACATTCTTTTCATGTGCCTTTTCCACGGACTTTCTGAGTGTATCAAGGTCAAAATTGGCTGAGGCAGTACGCATTCCGAACTCCCTGCCTGCCAGATAGACCGCATCTGCCCCAAATTGCAGGGCATTGTCAAAACATTCCTGATCTCCTGCCGGAGAAAGCAGTTCGCCTTTCCACATTGTCATCGACCTCCACAATATACTGATTGTTTATTATAGCACTTCCTTTGTCAAATTGCAAACGGCTTCTGATGGGTCATTCAAAAAAATTCCCCGCTCAAACAGCAGGGAATGGATATCACTTGTTTTAGGTTCAGGTGAGCGTCAAGACTTTTTTGTCAGTTTTTCTTTGCGTTTTTCGTTGCCAAAGATAAAGGCAACGGCAAATCCCAACAGCAGAGCCATGACAGCAATCATCCCTTGCCAGTCAAAGCGGAAGCCGGAATTGCGGTAGATGGAAAGCAGGGAACCGAGCATGAGTCCGAGAATGGCCGCAAAGGTCATTTGCGGGAATTTTTTCAGGCAAAGGTCAATGATTTTGGCACCGCCGAGGATGCCGAACACAATACCCAGACCGGCAGGAAGCAAAATCATGGCACTGCCGGTAAAATCGCTTGCAATATGTGATACAGAGCCGAGTACAGTGGTATACAGTCCCAGTATCATCAGAATCATGGAACCGCTGACCCCCGGAATAATCATGCACATGGCAGCCAATGCCGAACCAAAGAAAAGATACAGCCAGTTGAGGACATTGAGTTCCATCTGTATGGCACCGCTGTCATTGTTTCCTGTCTGCACAAAGAACAGTGCCACCATGACCCCAAAGAAAAGGCAAAAAGGAAGGAGTGTCAGGGGAGGAAATTGTTTTTTTCCGTCCTTTTGCTTCATCACCTTTCCGAAGATCATCGGTACAGTGCCGAGAATCAGCCCGATGAAAAAGAAATAGGTAGGCATGGGAAATGCATTCAGCAGATATTCCAGCAGCTTGGCAAAACCGAAAATACCCAGTCCGCCGCCCACTGCAACAGGGATCAGAAACAACATACTTTCTTTGAAATGTTTCCGCAGACCCGTGACGGCATCAATCAGCTTGTCGTAGACATTGAGGATGACCGCCATGGTGCCGCCGCTGACACCGGGAATGATGTTGGCAACACCGATAATACAGCCGTAGACTGCATAAAGAAGAAATTTCATGAGTGCAATGCTCCTTTACATTTGTTTTTGTACAATTTTGTATTCATCGTCAGGGCTGTAATGAGAGCAGGAAGCCATCGTGCCTGTAAGCCATCGGGCATACTCGTCCTCGTCCAGGTTCACAAGGCACTCGTAACAGGCAAAATCTTCATTGTAAACATAATGACAGCAGCTCTCACACCCCGAAAATTCCGTCATTTTCCGTCCTCCTCCTTTCTTCCACACAAAATACTACCATATCAGGGCTTTTTTTTCAATATTTCCGAGAATTTTTTTCAAAAAAGACTTGCAATTTTTTGGAATAGTTGTTATAATTAGCTGTACGCAAGTTACAAGCGTGAGGGAGGTGTCTGTTATGCCAAACATTAAGTCAGCAAAAAAGCGTGTCAAGGTTGCTGCTGCAAAAACTGCTGCCAATAAGATTGTCAAGAGTGCTTTAAAGACAAGCCTTAAGAAAGCGGAAGCTGCTATGGAGAGCAATGCTGCCGACAAGGATCAGGCTGTTCGTGTTGCCATCAAGAAAATCGATCAGGCTGCTGCCAAGGGTATCCTTAAGAAGAATACTGCTTCCAGAAAAAAATCCTCTTTGGCTCGCAAGCTCAATGCTTCTGCATAATTTTATGTAGACAAAGGCAGAACTTAGGTTCTGCTTTTTTTATGCATTGATTCTGAAAATTGCGGAATGTATCTTGACTTTTTTTAAAAAAAAGGATATAATTGCTTTAAGTAATTTAATTTCGGGAGGTCAGAACATGAGCAAAAAATTATGGATCATATTGATTTCAGTCGTAGGCGGTGTAGCGGCTCTTACCGCAGCGGTGACAGCATTTTTGATTTTCAAGGAAAAACAAAAACGGGACGATGAAGAACTGGAGCATTATCTTGACGGTGCCATCCAATAATCACTAAAAAGCGGCATACCAAATGGTGTGCCGCTTTTTTTCAGTATTTGATAGGATTGGAGGAGAGGTACTTCTTGACCATGAGTGCCACTTTAAAGACAATGGCATCTTCAAATTCCCGCAGGTCAAGACCTGTCAGCTTCTTGATTTTTTCAAGACGGTACACCAGCGTGTTGCGGTGGACAAACAGTTTTCTGGAGGTTTCCGACACATTCAGGTTGTTTTCAAAGAACCGCTGGATGGTAAAGAGCGTTTCCTGGTCAAGCGATTCGATGGAACCTCTTTTGAATACCTCTTTGAGGAACATATCGCAGAGAGTGGTAGGAAGCTGGTAAACCAGTCTGGCAATGCCGAGATTGTCATAGCTGACAATGGTGCGTTCGGTATCGAATACCTTGCCGACTTCCAAGGCGACCTGTGCTTCCTTGAAGGAGCGTGCCAGATCCTTGATACCGACAACCGGCGTACCGATTCCAATCACGCAGTGGGTATAGAACTCACCCGAAAGGGTATCCACGATAGAGCTTGCCAGTTTTTCAAGGTCTTTGGAGTCAATATCGGTTTTGATCTCCTTGACAAGAGCAATATCGCTTTCATTGATATTGATAACAAAATCCTTGGATTTGTCAGGGAAGAGGTTCTGTATCACGTCATAGGCAGAGATATCGGTTTTGGAGGAGATTTTGATGAGCATACATACTCTTGTGACCTCGGCATTGAAACGAAGCTCTCTGGATTTGAGATAAATGTCACCCGGCAGGATGTTGTCAAGAATGACATTTTTGATAAAGTTGCCTCTGTCATACTTTTCATCATAGTACTGTTTGATACTGCCCAGCGAGATCGCAAGGATAGCGGCATACTTCTGTGCGGCAAAGTCGTTGCCTGCAACAAATACGGCATATTCTCCTTTGGGTTTGTTGCCGAAAGACTTGTATGTATAGCCGTTGAGGACAAAGGGGGCGGCAGAGGTCAGCATATCGGAAGTAATGTGTTCATTGACTTCCCCGATTTTTCCGAGTTCACTGCACGCAATGACAACGGAAGTTTCATCAATGACACCGATGGTTCTGTCGATGGTATCACGCATCTGGTGGATAACTCCCTGAAAAAGTCTGTTGGACATAGAATTTCCCTCACTTTGATATTGAAAATAAATAGGATTTTGAACATCCGATGGATGGATTCATCCCTCCTGCTATATACATTTTACACAAATCAAAATGAAATTGCAACCGTTTTAACAAAAAATTATTTAATTTTTATTGTTTTTTTGCAGTAAAAATTATGGAATGTTACGAAACCGCCTCAAAACAGCGGCAAAGCGGTCAAACAATCCCCTGCACAATGGACAATCAGAAGAAAAATATATGGCAATAGGATTGAATTAAAAAGAAAAAAGTGCTATGATAATAGAATATAGAAAAGGCGGTGCAGGGATGAAAAGATGGCATATTTCCGTGCTGGACAAGGAACTGGCAAACGGACTGGTTAAACAATACGGTTTGCCGGCATTTACGGCAATTCTGCTTTCCATCAGGGGAATCACGGAACCAACGCAAATAGAAGCATTTTTTTCGGAAGAAGAAACCTTGAGTGACCCGTTCCTGATCAAGGACATGGACAAGGCAGTGAAAAGAATCAAAAAAGCGGTGACTTCGGGAGAAAAAATCTGTATCTATGGAGATTATGACTGTGACGGGGTGACTGCCACGGTGCTGTTATATTCTTATCTGACTTCCGTATTTGCTGATGTGATGTACTATATCCCCGACAGGAATGCCGAGGGCTACGGCATGAACCGCAGTGCCGTTGACAAGCTCCAACAACAGGGCATCCAGCTCATTATCACGGTCGATAACGGGATCTCTGCCATTGAAGAAATTCAGTATGCCGGTTCGCTGGGCATGGATGTTGTCGTGACAGACCACCATAAGCCGCAGGATATTCTTCCCCGTGCTGTCGCAGTGGTCAACCCCCACAGGACGGATGACACTTCCCCCTATCGGGATTACTGCGGTGCGGGCATTGCCCTGAAGCTTGCCATTGCACTGGAGGGCGATGCCTTTTCCGTCATGGAAAACTATGCCGAGCTTGCCGCTGTGGGAACCATTGCCGATCTGGTGCCGCTGACAGGGGAAAACAGAACCATTGTAAAAGCAGGTCTGAGAAACCTTGCCAATACGGAACGGACAGGTCTTTCCTGTTTAATCGAAACAGCAGGAATCGGTCATCTCAATGCCGGCAATATTGCCTTCCGTCTTGCTCCCCGCATCAATGCCGCAGGAAGGCTTGGTTCTGCCGATGATGCTCTCAGGCTGTTCCTCACGGAGAACGATGAGGAAACCTCCGGCATGGCAAAATACCTGAATACGCTCAACACCGAAAGACAACAAATCGAAGCGGATATTTTTGCACAGATATGCTGTTTGCTGAAAGAGGAACCGTCCTTGACTTATGACAGGGTACTGGTCATTTCCTCAAAGGGATGGAATGCAGGCGTGATCGGCATTGTTTCTTCACGTGTCACCGACCTGTTCGGCAAGCCCTCCATTATTATCTCGGAAGACGGCGACATCTGCAAAGGCTCCGGCAGGAGCATTGCAGGCTTCTCGATTGTCGATGCCCTGTTTGCCTGCTCAGAATATCTGGAAAAATTCGGCGGACATCCGATGGCAATCGGTTTCAGTATCCAACACGAAAAGATCGGTGATTTTCGGAAAGCCATCAATGCTTATGCCAACAAGCTGGACAAAATGCCGCTGTTGTCAGTCAAGGTGGACTGTATTCTGAACCCCGAAACCATCGTGCCGGATATGGTACATCAGTTACAGCAGTTTGAACCGTTCGGTTATGGCAATGCCAAACCTGTTTTCGGACTGTGCAGGATGCATCTTGACCGCATCGTTCCTCTGTCGGAGGGCAAACACCTGAAATTAGCAGTTTCCAAGGGACGGGCAAGACTCAATCTCCTGCGTTTTTCTACCACACCCGCAGAATTTCCTTACAGCGAGGGGGATGTGCTGGATTTTGCCGTCTGTCTTGAAACCAATGTTTATCAGGGGAAGGAAAGCATTGCTTTCCATGTCAGAGAGATACGGCTGTCAGACTTTGACAATGAAAAAGCCATGTATGAATTGCAGGACTACGATGCCTACAAGAGCGGCATTCTTGCAGAAACACTCACGGACAAGCTGCCTACCAGAGAGGAATTTGCCGCCGTGTACGTGTATCTGAGAAAGACCCGCCGTGCCGTCTACGGCATTGATTCTCTCCTGTACGGGGTCAGAAAAGAAACCGTCGGTGCTTTCAAGCTGCTGGTGATTCTGGAAATTCTCCGTGACAGGGGACTGATCGAATATGAAAGAGAGCTTGACAAGCTGAAAATAAAGGTATTAAATATAAGTGTAAAGGTCAATTTGCAGGCTTCGCCTGTGTATCTCAAACTGAAGGAGGATATTCATCATGTCGGAAAACAATCATAAATTTTATCAGGATTATCATGAACTGGTGGAGCTGATGAAGAAGAGTGACCACAGCTATGACTTCGAGCTGGTGGAGCGAGCGTATGCGTTTGCCGACAAGATGCACGGCGACCAACGCAGGGCATCCGGAATCCCCTATATCCTCCACCCTACCTCCGTTGCCTGTATCCTTGCAGAACTCGGCATGGATTCCGAATCTATTGCCGCTGCCCTGCTGCACGATGTGGTAGAGGATACCCCTGTGACACTGAAGGAAGTGACCAAGCTGTTCGGAGCAGAGATTGCCGGACTGATTGACGGCGTGACCAAGCTGGGCAAAATTCCTTACTCTTCCCGTGAAGAACAGCAGGCGGAAAATATCCGTAAAATGCTGAT
>ONUD01000087.1 GCA_900320925.1 uncultured Eubacteriales bacterium | reverse complement strand
GTGGTATTCATTTACTGGTTGTATGAGTTTATATGTGACATTCCTGTTATCAAAACCGTGCTGGCATTGTTCGGAAAACATTCCTCTGATATTTTCTTTATGCACACCTTTATCAGAGCGGTATGGCTGCCCGACCTGACCTATTCGCTTGGCACATGGTATGCTGTATTCGGCTTTGTGATGGGTGTATCGCTTGCCATGGCGGTAGCAGCTTACTGGTTCCGCAAGCTGATTCGCTGGGACAAGCTGACAGCATTGGTTCTTTCAAAAATGACATTTCTTGACACAAAATCAGGAGCATAGTATAATGATGAATAAGATTGATTTCGTCATGATTTGGGTAGACGGCAATGACCCTGCATGGCAGGAAGAAAAAAATCGGTATGATTCCCCCACCGAAAAAGGCGATCATACCATCGTGCGTTACAGGAGCTGGGACAATCTGCAATACTGGTTCCGTGGTGTAGAGAAGTTTGCCCCTTGGGTGAACCGTATCCATTTCGTGACATGGGGACATCTGCCGCCGTGGCTCAATGCAGAACACCCGAAACTGCATATCGTGAATCACAGGGATTATATCCCGCCGCAGTATCTGCCGACATTCAATGCCAATACCATTGAACTGAACCTGCACCGCATAGAGGGACTTGCCGAACAGTTTGTTTATTTCAACGATGATATGTTTGTGACGGCAGACGTGAAACCTGAAGATTTTTTCCGTGACGGCAGACCGATGGATACGTATGCTTTGGACTGCATTTATTTTGGAGAAAAGAGTGCGGGCTTCTTCAACGGCAATGACATGGAACTCATCAATATGCACTTCGACAAGAATCAGTGCATGAAACGGGATTTCAGAAAGTGGTACAGTCCCAAAAATGGCTTGAAAAGAATCATCAAAACAACTGCCCTGAATTTATGGCCATGGTTTCCCGGAATGTATTATAACCATCTGCCAAGCAACTTTCTGAAAGATACGTTCCAAAGAGTCTGGGAAGCAGAGGGAGAGGTACTTGACCAGACCTGTATGGAAAAATTCCGTACCAAGTCCAACTGCAACCAGTGGCTGATGAAATTCTGGCAGCTGGCAGAGGGTACCCCTGTCCCCAGAGGAACCGGCATTGGCAGGTGCTTCCACATCAAGGACAATATCTGGACACAGGCACTGGATGCCATCGAACATGGCAAATATAAGCTGATTTGTATCAATGATACCATCTATACAAGGGATTTTGACCTGCAAAAACAGCAGGTAATACAGGCTTTTGAAGAGCTGCTGCCCGAAAAATCGAAATTTGAGAGGTGAAGCAGATGGAATATGCAGTTTCGGTGGTCATGCCGATTTACAATACAGAAAAATATTTAAAAAAGGCAATTGACAGTGTGATTGCCCAGACCCTCGGCTTTCAGAATATCCAAATGATACTGGTCGATGACGGAAGCACCGATACCAGTGCCGCTATTTGTCAGACATATGTCCAAAAATACCCTGACAACATGGTCTACCTCCGTCAGGAACATCGTGGTGCCGCCGCCGCAAGAAATGCCGGTATCCCATACATCAAAGGAAAATATGTCAACTTTCTGGACAGCGATGACTATTGGAAAGAAAATGCCCTTGAAATGCTGTACCGCTTTCTGGAAGAAAACCAAACAGATGCCGCCGCCGCAAGAAAAGTTCTCTTTGACGGTGCAAGGGGCTATCATGAATTGGACTACCGCTTTGCCAAAACCAGAGTGGTGGATTTAACGGAAAATTTTGACATGATACAGACCGATGTCACCTCTGCCCTGCTGCGGACGGATGCCATTGGAGAACTTCGTTTCTGTGAAGAGCTGACCTATGGTGAAGATACCCGCTTTATCAATACATTCTTGTTGAAAAAAAACATCTACGGTCTGGTACGGGAAGCGGAACTTTTCTGCCGTATGAGAACGGACGGTACTGCCGTACAGCAAGGACAGGAACAGTCGGACAGTTACTATTTTACTACACCGACTCATCTGCACCAATTCCTTATCGAACAGTCACAGCAACCATATGGAGAAGTCCCTAAATTTATCCAGTATGTGCTGGCATACGACATTGCCAAGCGTGTCAAAAAGCCGCTGAAACAGGAACTCTGCGAAAAATACAAGCCTTTGATTTGCGAAATCTTGCAGTCTGTCGATGATGAAATCATCTATCGCCAACGCTGTATCTACATGAACATGAAAATGTACTGCCTGTCACTGAAATACGGTCACGATGTACGCAAAGACCTGACCTTTGACAGCGGCAGAATCCAGTATAAGGACTTCACGGTCATTGACTTTGCTACCGCCAAAACACTGCTGATATGGGATTATGTAGAACTGCGGGGCAATATCCTGCGTCTGGAGGGAAAGGACAATTGCTGGATGCGTGGCAGGGATTACAACTACTATGCACAAATTGACGGAGAAACCTACTACCCGTCCTACAGGGACTGCCCGAAATTTGACCTGATTACCATGGAGGGCAGGGTCAACAAGGGCAGAGCCGTGATTTATGAATTCCACCTGAATCCCAACAAGGAAACCCATATTACATTCTATTATCGCAAGGGCAATGATACCTGCCAGATAGATACCTCTCTGGGCAGATTCTCCCATCTCCCCAAAACAGAGGGCGGCTATTATGCAAGAGGCAAATACATTGTACAAGCCGCCGAAAAAGGGCTGAAAGTTTCCCCTTACACCGAAAAGCGAAAAGAGCAGTTGGAAAGCCATTATCAGGAGCTTCTGCTCCAACAGGGAAAAAAAGAAGCTGTTGCATGGCGAAACAAGTATTTTGAAGCCGTGAAGCACCAGAAAAAAGAACTGTGGCTCATTTCCGACAGAACCTATGTAGCCAATGACAACGGCGAGCATTTCTTCCGCTATATGAACCGTCCTTGGCATAAAAAAGTGGAAACTTACTTCAATATCAATGCGGACAGTCCCGACTATGAAAGAATGAAAAAAATCGGTAAAGTCATACCGTATGGCACCGATGCATACAAGCTGAAATTTCTTCTGGCAGACAAGCTGATTTCTTCCGTTGTTTCGGATTACCTGTTCAACCCATTCGGAGAAGATATGCCCTATCTGGTTGACCTGATTCATTATGACTTTATATTCCTCCAGCACGGCATTACCAAAGATGATTTGTCGGGCTGGCTGAACCGCTATAACAAGAATATCAGTATGCTGGTCACGGCGGCAGTGCCTGAATATGACTCTTTTGTCAAGGGCGATTACTGCATGACCAAACATATCCCCGTGATTACAGGCTTTCCGCGGTTTGATGCCCTCTACAAACGCAGTAAAAAAAGCCGTATCAAAAAGAAAATTCTTATCATGCCAACATGGCGGCAGTATATCAAGGGAAGCTATGACCCCAAAGAAAACAAAAGTATTTACATTGATACTTTCAAGGATACCAAATTTTTTGCCTTTTATAATGCCCTCATCAATGATGAACGGCTGCTGAAAGTCATGAAAGAGCATGGATACAAAGGACTTTTCTGTATGCACCCCATGCAGAGTGAACAATGGCGGGATTTTGACGGCAATGACGTGTTTGCCGTGCAGGAGGGGGCTGTTGACTACCAAAAGGAATTTGTACAGGGAGCCGTACTGGTCACGGACTATTCCAGCGTGGCATTTGACTTTGCCTATCTCCAAAAGCCTGTTATTTATGCCCGTTTCGACAAGGAAGAGTTCTATGGAAACCATACCTACAAAGAAGGCTATTTCGACTATGAAAAGGACGGCTTTGGAACAGTGTGCCATGACCTTGACGGTACGGTGAATGCACTGATGACACTGATACAAAACGGCTGTCAGAATGAGGAAACATACCTGCAAAGAGTCAAAAATTTCTATCCGTATCACGATGCACACAATTGCAGACGTGTCTATGAAAAGATAAAGGCTTTGAATGATGATGACATATGAATTTTTGGTATCGGTGGTCATTCCTGTCTATCAGGTGGAGCAGTATCTTGCAGAAACACTGGACTCCGTACTGGCACAGACTATCGGCATGGAACATATTCAAATCATTTTGGTAAATGACGGCAGTACCGATGGCAGTGAAGCTATCTGTCTGCACTATCGTGAACGGTATCCCGACAACATTGTCTATGTCAAAAAAGAAAACGGCGGTGTGAGTTCTGCCCGTAATGAGGGAATCCGTTACATCAAAGGCAGGTATGTCAACTTTCTGGACAGCGATGACAAATGGTGTGCAGACGCTTTTGCACACATGACAGCCCTGTTGGAAGATGACCGCACCGATGTAGTATGTGCCAGAAAATGTTTTTTTGCCGGCAGGGACGGCTGGCACCATCTGGATTACAAGTTTGCCCATACTGAAATTGCCGACCTGACCAAACGCCCCGACTGTATCCAGTTGGATGTCACAGCAGCACTTATCCGAACAGAAGCCATTGGGGACAGACGCTTTTCCGTGCAGTTGAAGTATGGCGAGGATGCCGCATTTATCAATACCATCCTGCTGGACAAGAGAACGCTTGGTGTATGCAGGGAGGCCGTGCATTTTTATCGGAAACGGCAGGATGACAGCTCCGCCCTGCAAAATGAACTGAAAAGCAGAAGCTATTACTTTGACTCTCCGGTCTATTTCCATACCTACCTGATGGAACTGTCAAGGCAAAAATACGGACATATTGAACCCTTTATCCAGTATACCGTTATGTATGACCTTTCGTGGAGAGTCAGAAAACAACTCAAGGACTGCCTGAGTGAAGAGGACTTTGCCGCATATTGCAACATCATCATCGAATTGCTGCGGCAAATCAATGATAAAGTGATCCTCAGGCAAACGAATTTGTGGAAAAAACAAAAATTGTATTGTCTGCTGAAAAAACGGGGCTTGCACCGTTTAGCAAGGCTCTATCGGAAAATCAGCAAGACAACCATCATGTTTGAGTAAAGGTGGAGAGGTATGAAGGAGCATGAATTTCAAATCTCGGTCATTATTCCCGTCTACAACGTGGAGGAATATCTGGCAGAAACATTGGATTCTGTCATTGCCCAGAGTATCGGCATGGAGCATATCCAGATAATTTTAGTCAATGATGGCAGTCCCGACAACAGTGAAGCTGTCTGCCTGCAATATCAGGAGAAATATCCCACTAACATTGTCTATATCAAAAAGGAAAACGGCGGTGTCAGTTCTGCCCGCAATGAAGGAATCCGCTATATCAAAGGCAAGTATGTCAATTTTCTGGACGGTGACGACTGCTGGCAGAAAGATTCCTTTGAAAATGCCATTCAATTTTTTGAGGAACACTATGAGGAAATAGATGTTGTAGGGGCAAGGAAAAAGTTTTTTGATGCCGAAAACGGGTATCATAAGCTGGACTATAAATTCAAAAAAACCAAAGTCGTTGACCTGCGGGACGAATATGAATTTATCCAGATGGATGTAACAGGTGCTGTCATCAAGGCCGAAGCCATTGGCACACACCGCTTCTCGGAACACCTCAAATATGGAGAGGATGCCGCTTTTGTCAATGCCATTATTCTGGAAAAATGCACGATAGGTGTATGCAGGGAAGCCGTGCATTTATACAGGAAGCGTGCCGATGACAGTTCTGCCCTGCAAAACGAACTGAAAAGCGAAAGCTATTATTTTGACACGCCAAAATATCTTCATGAAGCCATGATGGAACTGTCCGTGCAGAAGTACGGCAGAATCGAACCCTTTATCCAGTACATGGTCATGTACGATATTTCATGGAGAATCAAAAAGGATGTGCGTCCCCACCTCGATGATGAGCAGTATGAGCGTTACTGCCGCACGATTGATGCCTTGATTGCCCGCATTGATGACCGTATTATTCTCAAACAGAAAGAATTATACATGAATCACAAAATGCTCTGCCTGAACAAAAAACACGGAAGAGATGTCCGTAAAGAACTGGAATATGACCACGGCAATCTCCTGTATCAGAATCTCAGTACCATGAACCTGAATGAAGCCAAAACCAATCTTATCTGGTTTTTTGTGGACATCCAACAGGATACCCTCTATTTAGAAGGCAGGGATAACTGCTGGCTGCCGAATGATTCCTATGAATACTATGCCAAGGTGGAGGAGGAAATCTACTATCCGACCTACTACCATGCACCGTGCTTTGACTTCAAGACGATGTACGGCGTGTCAGAGAAAGGACGTGCCATCCGCCTTGCCATTCCCCTGCAAAAGGGCAAAGAGCAACTGATCCGTTTCTATTTCCGCTTCAAGGACAATGAACGGCTGATCTGGGTATCCATGGGCAAGTTTTCCCACATTCCTCCCACATGGGGCGGGTACTATGCCAAAGGGGACTATCTTCTGAGAATGTCGGGAAAGTGTATCGGCGTCTATCCCTATACCAAGGAACGCCACCGTGCATTTGAAAGCTTCTACTGTAAGCAGCTCAAAAAAATCGGCAAAGGATATCTGCTCAAATACCGCAAGCTGTGCAGGGTGCTGAAAAATATGCACAAGGATAAGCAAATCTGGCTGATTTCCGACCGCACCAACAAAGCCAATGACAACGGCGAGCATATGTTCCGCTATATTACCAAACACGCTCCCGATACTATCGAACCCTATTACTACATTGAAAAGAACTGTGCCGACTATGAACGCATGAAGAAAATCGGCAAGGTACTGCCCTACAATACCCCGCAGTACCGTCTGTATTTCCTGATTGCCGATAAAATCATCTCCTCCGCAGGCGGCGATTATGTCATCAATGCCTTCGGCGGCGACCGCAAATATATGTATGACCTCTACCATTTTGATTACGTCTTTTTGCAGCACGGGGTGACCAAGGATGATATTTCCGACTGGATCAATAAGTTTAACAAGGATATGAAGATGATTGTCACCGCCGGAAAGCCTGAACAGCAGTCTTTCTGTGAACCGAATTATTCCTATCCGCCCGAAGTGCCTGTTCTGACAGGATTTCCGAGGCATGACAATCTGCTCCGCCTGCAAAAGGTGCGTCCCGTGGAGAAAAAAATCCTCATTATCCCCACATGGCGGAAAAGCATCAAGGGCAGCTACAATCCCTCTACTACCGAAAGCATTTATTTTGACGGCTTTAAAGATACGGCATACTATCAGTTCTATAATTCTCTCATCAATGATGAACGGCTCTGCCGCTGCATGAAAGAACACGGATATCGGGGGGTATTGTGTATGCACCCCATTCACAGTACCCAATGGGTGGATTTTCAGTCCAACGATGTATTCCATGTCAACGAGGGCAACGTGGACTACCAGAATGAATTTACCACGTCTTCCCTGCTGGTCACGGATTATTCGAGTGTCTTTTTCGACTTCGGTTTTCTGAGAAAGCCTGTGGTATACTGCCAGTTTGATAAAGAATCGTTTTTTGCAGAACATTCTTACGATGCAGGCTATTTCAGCTATGAAAACAATGGATTCGGCCCTGTCTGCGATGACCTTGACACAACCGTATCGGCGATCATCCAAAATATCGAAAACGGCTGCAAAAATTCTCAGGAATACACGAAACGGATAGAAGATTTTTACGGCTATTTTGATACTCATAGCTGCCGCCGTGTCTATGAGGGCATTCTGCGGCTTGATGAAACAAAGGAGGTTGACCATGAACAGTGAAGCGAAACAATTTCATTGCCCCAACTGCAATGCCGATTTGAAATTTTTCCCCGACAAACAGAAATTTGCCTGTGAGTACTGCCGCGGTGAGTTCACGGAAACAGAATTGCTGGCATTCATGAACCAACAGCAGGAACTGGAGGAAGCATATCACCAGGACGGTATGCCGCCCGAAAGCGACCTCACTCAGGAGGAACAGGAACAGCAACGCACCTTTGAGGAAGAAAACAAACTGTATTCCTGTCCGAGCTGCGGTGCAGAAATTATGTCAGATGCCAACACGGCCGCTTCCTTTTGTTATTACTGCCACAACCCTGTCATCCTCAAAGGACGGGTGGACGGCAAATACAGACCTGTCAAAGTACTGCCATTTGCTTTTGACCGTGACAAGGCAGTTGATACCTTTCGGACATGGGCAAAATCTAAAATGTTTCTTCCCCGTGATCTGCTGTCGTCCGCACAGTTGGAAAAGCTGACAGGATTGTATGTACCGTTCTGGGTCGCCAATGCATCCACCTCTTCCCACGTAGAAGCCCTTGGCGAAAATGTCCGCCACTGGACACAGGGTAACTACCGTTATACAGAGGTCAGCCAATACCATGTCGTCAGGGATGCCGGTATTGAGTATGAGGGCGTACCCGCAGACGGCTCTCAAAAGATCGAAGATCAGTTGATGGAAGCCATCGAGCCGTTTGACTACACGCAGGCCAAACCATTCAATATGGCTTATCTCAGCGGTTTTTTTGCCGATAAATACGATGTGGACAAGGAGCAGATGCTTCCCCGTATCAAACAGAGAATGTTCCGGAACAATCAGGAAATGATCGACAAGACCATCAGCTACACGACTGTCAGAAATCGCCGGCAAAACGACCGTGTGGATACCCTGAACTGGCAGTATATGCTGCTGCCGGTGTGGTTCATGACATTCGAGTATAAGGGAACGCTGTGGGAATATGCCGTAAACGGTCAGAGCGGCAAGGTGGCAGGACAACTGCCCATTTCCCTCAAAAAACTGCTTGCTACTTGTATTGGTGTGGGCTTGCTGATTGCCGGTGCCATCTTGGGAGGGGGGTACTTGTTCCGATGAAAGGCAAAGCATTTTTGGCTATTTTGACCGTTTGCTTCCTCTTGATGGGCAGTATCACGGTCTTGGCGGAGGAAGAAAGCTATTGGCAAACTGACAATACCTATCTTTACGACCAGTCACAAACACTCAGTGCGGCGGATTACGAGAAACTAAAACAACTGATTCAGGACACCGCCAATCATACACACAACAATGTTGCTGTCCGTATCAACGAAGACAGCACTGCGGAAAAGGATGCCCGTACATTCTGCGATTTCAGTGCCCTGAACCTGTTTGATAACGATGACGGCACCATTGCACTCTTTGTCAGTCATGACTGCTCCGTTGTGGATATTGCCATGGATGGTGCGGGACTGAAATACTACTCCTATGATATCAAATACTCTTTGCAGCAAGATATTCCCCTAACAAAGAATGCTGTGGAAATGGTGACACGTTTCTGTAAGCTGGTGCTGGCAGAAAAAGAAACTTATTACGACAGCGATGACAAGCAGAAATTCCGATACGGCACAACGACTTCTTATTATGACTATGCCTATTATCAGGACAACAATGTCTACTACTGCGATGAATCCGAACAGTTGACGAAAGAGGAACGCCAAAAAATTGTATCTCTTTTGGAGGAAACTTCTTCCATACTCGGCTTCCGGCTGGCACTCTATACCGCCGGTGAAAACAGGACGGATGAAGAAGTAGAGGCTTTTGCCGATACCGGCTCACGCACCGTGTTCGGCGAATCCCCTGAAAACGGTGTGGTATTTCTGTACGTTGACATGGACGGCTACAGCAATGCCTATGATTATATGTACTGCTACCATGAGCCGTTCCTGTACTACACCAGTGAACGCTTTGGCAATCGTATCGACAAGATTCTTGTTTCCATGCAGAAGCACTTCCCCTCCGGCGGCAATTATATGGAATTTTCGGCACTGTATGCCGGCTTGCAGGAATACTGCCGTCAACTGGTCTACTACAAAGAGCAGGGTCCTGAACCCTATTGCTACTACTATCTGGCAAATGCGGACTTGTATCGTGTGGTGAACTACAACGGCACCATCTCCGAAACCAAACAGCAGCCCCGCAATCCTTATAAAAACTGGTGGAAAATGCTCCTGATCGGCTCAGGACTGGGAGTGTGTGCAGGATTTTTCATCTTCTTCTCCGTCAAGCAAAAGTACCGTTTTAAAACCTCCGTCAGTGCTTCGGCATACACTTCCTACAACCATATCCATATCCGTAAAACAGAGGATACTTTCCTTGGGACACACGTTAGCCGTGTCTATATCGAACCCCACCACAGTCACAGCGGCGGCGGTCACAGCAGCAGTCACAGCGGCGGTGGTCACAGCGGTGGCGGCGGCGGCGGTCGTCACCGATAATAGTAAAATCGTTTCTGTATCTCAAAATACAGAGAG